>DATHFL010000179.1:0-8976 GCA_035318125.1 Solirubrobacterales bacterium
CGCCGCCGTGGCTTCGACCCCGCCGGCGAGCTGGCGGCGGCGCTGGCGGAGCGGATCGACGCCCCGCTCGAGCCCTGCCTGGAGCGGCGCGGCAGCAGCCGGCAGGTCGGCCGCCGCCGGGCCGAGCGGGTCGGCCATCCGCCGCGCATCCACGCGATCGACTCCGCTCCCCGCAGCGCTCTTCTGATCGACGACGTGCTCACCACCGGGGCGACCCTCACGGCCTGCGCGAAAGCGCTCCGTGCCGCGGGGGCGTCCCGTGTGGTGGCGGTGACCTTTGCCCGGCGCCTCTAGTTGGCTCTCCGCGGCCCTACGGCCGTGCCTCGGCCGGGCGGCCACGCATCTGGTCGACAAGTCGCCGCGTCCGGCGGCGCTTGCGACGCAGCTCGCGGTGTTTCTTCACCTGACGGCTGATGTCCTCGGCAAGCTCGTGCACAGTGTGGGTCATCTCCGGCGAGCGCTCCCGCGCCCGCAGCGTCACTCCCTTCAGGTAGAACGTCGCCTCCGCCACCTGGCTGTCTGCGATCGAGGGGTTGCGCTCCTCGGAGAGAACGATTTCCAAGGTCGCGAGCGGCGAGACCTGTTTGCCCAGCCGCTGGAAGCGTTTCCGCACCATCTCACGCAGGTCATCCGTCATCTCGACGTTCCGGCCCCGAATCTCAATCCGCATGAGTGCCTCCTTGTGGGTTCCGTCACGATCGTAGACGGCATTGCGGCAGGGAGCAAGGGGAACTTAAGCCCGCACCGCTACTCTTGACCGATGCCAGCGATGGACCTTGTAACGAAGGCGCTGCGCGCGGGAGAGGGCAGGAAATTCAAGGCCTACCAGAAGCGCGCGGAGGCGATCAACCGCTTCGAGCCGGAGATGGAAGCCCTCTCCGACGAGGGGATCATCGAGGAGGCGGACTCGCTGCGCGAGCGCGCCCGCAACGGCACCTCGCTCGACGACCTGCTGCCGGAGGCCTTCGCGCTGACCCGCGAGGCCGCGCGCCGCTCGATCGGCCAGCGCCACTACGACGTCCAGCTGATCGGCGGCATGGTCCTCCACGACGGCGGCATCGCCGAGATGAGGACCGGCGAGGGCAAGACCCTGACCGCGACCCTGGCCGTCTTCCTCAACACGCTGGCCGGCGACAGCGTCCACGTCGTCACCGTCAACGACTACCTCGCCCGCCGCGACGCCGACTGGATGAAACCGATCTACGACGCGCTCGGGGTCAGCGTCGACGCGGTGCAGGACTTCGACGACCACGATGCGCGCCAGGTCAAATACGCGAAGGACATCGTCTACGGGACCAACTCGGAGTTCGGCTTCGACTACCTGCGCGACAACATGGCCAACTCGCTCGAGAACTGCGTCCAGCGCGGCCACCACTTCGCGATCGTCGACGAGGTCGACAACATCCTGATCGACGAGGCGCGGACGCCGTTGATCATCTCCGGTGCCCCCGAACAGGCGGCCCAGACCTACTACACCTTCGCCCGCCTCGCCAAACAGATGGTCGGGGTGCCGGCGAAACAGAAACTGAAATCGCTCGGCGAGAGCAAGGACACCTCCGAGGTCGAGTACGACTACGAGTACGACGAGAAGCACAAGACCGTCGCCCCGACCGAGCGCGGCGTTAAAAAAGCCGAGGAGTTCATCGGCGTCGACAACCTCTACCTCGGCGAGCACGGCAGCCTCGTCAACCACCTCGTCCAGTCGCTGAAGGCGGAGTCGCTCTACAAGAAAGACGACGACTACGCGGTGATCGACGGCGAGGTGATGATCATCGACGAGTTCACCGGCCGCATCCTCGAGGGGCGGCGCTGGTCGGAGGGCCTGCATCAGGCGGTCGAGGCGAAGGAGGGCGTGGCGATCCGCGAGGAGAACCAGACCCTGGCGACGATCACCCTCCAGAACTACTTCCGCCTCTACGACAAGCTCTCGGGCATGACCGGCACCGCCCTCACCGAGGCGACCGAGTTCATGAAGATCTACGAGATGCCGGTGGTCGAGGTCCCGACCAACCAGCCGATGGTCCGCGACGACCAGAACGACCAGATCTTCAAGACCAAAGACGGCAAGTGGAAGGCGGTGTTGAGCGAGATCGTCAGCCGCCACGAAAAGGGCCAGCCGATCCTCGTCGGAACCGTCTCGGTCGAGGTCTCGGAGATGATCTCCGAGGCGCTCAAACGCGAGGGGATCAAACACGCGGTCCTCAACGCCAAGCCCGAGCACGCCGAACGAGAGGGCGAGCTGATCGCCCAGGCCGGGCGCAAGGGCGCGGTGATGATCGCCACCAACATGGCCGGCCGCGGCGTCGACATCAAGCTCGGCGGCGACCCCGAGCACCTGGCGATCACGGAGCTGAAGAAACAGGGGATCACCCCCGAGAGCGAGGGCTACGAGGAGGCGCTGGCCGCGAAGACGGCCGAGCTGGAGCCGCAGTGCAAGGCCGAGGCCGAAGAGGTGCGCGAGCTCGGCGGCCTCTACATCTGCGGCACCGAGCGGCACGAGTCGCGCCGCATCGACAACCAGCTGCGCGGCCGCTCCGGCCGCCAGGGCGACCCCGGCGAGTCGCGCTTCTTCCTCTCCGCCGAAGACGACGTGATCCGCCTCTTCGCCGGCGATCGCATCTACAAAATCCTCGACAAACTCGGGCCGGTCGACGACGAGGGCGGGGAAGTGCCGCTGGAAGCGAAGATGCTGACGAAAACCGTCGAGAACGCCCAGAAAAAGGTCGAGGAGCAGAACTTCCTGCTCCGCAAACGCGTCCTCGAGTACGACGACGTGATGAACGAGCAGCGGCGCGTCGTCTACAGGTACCGCCGCGAGATCCTCGAGGGCCGCGACATCTCCGAGACCGCCCGCGACGAAGTCGAGGGCGTGATCGAGCGCCTCGTCGACGAGTACACCGCCGGCGACATCCTCGAGGAATGGGATCTGGAGGAGCTGGAGACGCAGCTGCGCCAGATCTGGCCGGTCGGGATCGAGGTCGCGGGCCTCTCGCCGGAGACGGTCGACCGCGAACAGCTCAAAGACGCCCTCGACGACGACGTGATGAGCGCCTACGACGAGCGCGAGGAGCAGCTCGGCGAGGAGCTGATGCGCTTCCTCGAGCGCTCGATCCTGCTGCAGGTGATCGACAACCGCTGGCGCGAACACCTCTTCGACATGGACTACCTGCGCGAAGGCATCCACCTCCGCGGCTTCGCCCAGATCGACCCGCTGGTCGCCTACAAAAACGAGGGCTTCGCGATGTTCGAGGAGCTGATGCACTCGATCTGGGACGAGTTCTCGAAACTGATCTTCCGCGCCGAGATCGAAGTCCAGCCCGAGCAGGTGGGCGCCGCCGTCGCCGCCGGCAGCGGCGGCGAGACGACCGGGCTCGCCTACTCCGGCGGCACCCTGGAGAACCAGCCCTCGGCCCTGCAGGAAGTCGTCGCCACCACCGGCGCGGCCCCCTCCGACGTCGCCGCCGCCCAGGCCGGGACTCCCGGCAACGGCGAGGTCGTCGAGACCGTGGTCAAGGACGACCACGACAAAATCGGCCGCAACGACCCCTGCTGGTGCGGCAGCGGCAAAAAGTACAAGAAGTGCCACGGGGCCTGAGGGCGCGTAACCGGCGCATCTCGGGGTCTTCGGTCGGTTTCCTCGGGTCACGCACTGAAGTGCGCTCCCCTCGTCAACCTCCCTGCATCCCCCCGACCTGCTTGGTTACGCACCCTCAGGCATGGTTGATCCCGTAAGAGAGTTCATCCGGGCCTTCAACGAACGCGACCTGGATGCGTTTGTCGCGGTCCTCGATCCGGAGGTGGAGCTGCATTCGAGCCGGGGGTTGCGCAAGGGGGTCGCGGCGGCGCGGATGTGGGCGACGCGGGAGCCGGGCGGGGTGCAGCAGACGATCGAGCTCGAGCAGCTCTACGAGGACGGGACCGAGGGCGGCGGCGGCCGCGCGGTGGCGTTGGTCCGCCGGGTCTGGCGCTGGGCCGGGGACGACTCGCTGGCCGGCGTCGACGAGATGGCCTGGGCCTTCGAGCTGCGCGACCACAGGGTCCGCAGCTGGCGCCCATACGACAACCGCGAGGAGGCGCTCCGTGCCGGCCGTTTCGCGCCGCCGCTTGGTTGAGCGCCGCGCCCCGCGTAGGATGGCCGCGTGGGATCGGTAGCCCCCGACAACGTCGAGGCGACGGAGGCCTGGAGCGGGCCGCTCTTCGACCTCTTCGTCAAGTACCGCGACCTGACCGCCGCCGGCCTCGGCGCTCACGGCGAGACGGCGATGCGGGAGAACCCGCCCGGCCCGGGCGACCGCGTCCTCGACCTCGGCTGCGGCTTCGGCGAAACGACGCTGCGGCTGGCGGAGCTGGTCGGCGCGGAGGGCTCGGCGCTCGGCATCGACGTCGCCGAGCCGTTCATCGCGATGGCCCGCGAAGAGGCCGAGGAGAGGGGCGCCGGCAACGTCGAGTTCCTGACCGCCGACGTGCAGACGCTGGAGCTCGAGCGGGGCTTCGACTACGCCTTCTCCCGCATGGGCCTGATGTTCTTCGCCAACCCGGTCGCCGCCCTGCGCAACGTTCGCCAGGCGCTCGCCCCCGGCGGCCGCCTCTGCGGGGTCGTCTGGCGGCGCAAGCTCGACAACGAGTGGGTTTACCGCGCCGAGCAGGTCGTCGAGGACTTCCTCGAGCACCCGGAGGAGAGCGACGAACCGACCTGCGGCCCCGGTCCCTTCTCGATGGCCAACGCCGACACCCTCACCGAGCAGCTGCAGATTGCCGGCTTCGAGGAGGTGGCGCTGCGGCGCTCCGACCTGCCGCTGAAGATCGGCGACGACCTCGACCAGGCGGTCGAGTTCAACATGTCGCTGGGCCCGGCCGGCGAGGTGCTGCGCCTCTGGGGAGAGCGGGTCGAGGAGGTCCGTCCCAAGATCGCCGCCCGCCTGCGCGAGTCGCTCGCCGAGTTCGAGGGTCCCGACGGCGTCTTCGCCCCCGCCTCGACCTGGATCATCACCGCCCGCGTTCCCGACTAACCTGTGGCCATGGCCGAAGCCGCGCAGAGCCAACCTGTCGCGACCCGCCTGGCCTCTGTCCGGGAGCAGCTGTCCCTGCTCGCGGACTACCTTTGACCCGGCTGGGCTGGAGAGGGAAGCCACGCAGCTGGAGGAGGAGATGGGCCGTCCCGGCTTCTGGGACGACCAGGAGGCCGCTGCCCGCACCTCCGCCGCCCACGCTCGCGCCCAGCGTCGCCTGGAGATGTTCCGCGGCCTGGAGAGCGACGTCGCCGACCTCGGCGACCTGGCCGAGATGGCCGACGAAGACGAGGAGATGGCGGCCGAGCTCGACGCGCAGCTGAGCTCGGCCGAGCGCCGCCTCGCCGAGCTCGAAGAGGCCCGCCTGTTCAGCGGCGAGTACGACGCCGGCGACGCGGTCGTCACCGTCCACGCCGGCGCCGGCGGCACCGACTCCCAGGACTGGGCCGAGATCCTGCTGCGGATGTACCTGCGCTGGGCCGAGCGGCGCGGCTTCGGGGTGGAGATGGTCGAGGCCTCGGCGGGGGAGGAGGCGGGCCTCAAGTCGGCCACCTTCATCGCCCGCGGCGAGAACGCCTACGGCCTCTTCGCCGCCGAGCGCGGCGTCCACCGGCTGGTCCGGATCTCCCCCTTCGACTCCTCCTCGCGACGCCACACCAGCTTCGCCCAGGTTGAAGTCGGGCCGGTGGTCGAAGAGGACGTCGAAGTCGAGATCGACGAGGACGATCTGCGGGTCGACACCTACCGCGCCTCCGGCGCCGGCGGCCAGCACGTCAACAAGACCAGCTCGGCGGTGCGGATCACCCACCTGCCGACCGGCGTCGTCGTTCAATGCCAGAACGAGCGCTCGCAGATCCAGAACCGGGCGTTGGCGATGCAGCTGCTGCGCTCGCGGCTGATCGAGCTGGAGGAGCGCAAACGCTCCGAAGAGCTGGCGAAGCAGCGCGGCGAGGTCAAAGACGTCGCCTGGGGCTCGCAGATCCGCAGCTACGTGATGCACCCCTACACGATGGTCAAGGACCACCGCACCGAGCACGAGGTCGGCGACGTGCAGAGGGTGCTCGACGGCGACATCGACGAGTTCGTCCGCGACTACCTGAACAAGACCGCGGCCGCCTCGGCCAGCTAGAGGTGGCGCCGCTCTTCCAGCTGGAACGGGCGGCCGACGGCGAGCCGCAGGGGCTGCTGGTCCTCCACCACGGCCGCGGCACCGACGAGCGCGACCTGATCGGGCTCGCCGACCTCCTCGACCCCAAACGGCGGTTGCGGGTGGTGACGCCGCGGGCGCCGCTGCAGTTGCCCGGTTCGCCCGGCTACCACTGGTACCTGGTGCCGCGCGTCGGCTACCCCGATCCGGAGACCTTCGAGGCGGCGCGAGCGGCGCTGGCCGAGCTGCACGACCGGCTCTGGGAGGAGAGCGGGATCGGACCGGAGCGGACCGTCCTCGGCGGCTTCTCGATGGGGGCGGTGATGAGCTACGCGACGGGGCTGAGCGCCGAGCGCCCGGCGGTCGCCGGCATCCTCGCCTTCAGCGGCTTCGTGCCGACGGTCGAGGGCTGGGAGCCGGCGCTCGGCGACCGCACCGCCACCCGCGCCTTCGTCAGCCACGGGCGGCGCGACCCGGTGATCGGGATCGAGTTCGCCGAGCGGGCACGCGAGCTGCTCGGCGAGGGCGGCCTCGACGTCACCTACCGGGAGTCGGAGCTGGGGCACCAGATCGACCCCGCGCACCTGCGCGACGCCGCCGGCTGGTTGAACGAGGTGCTGCCCTAGCTCCAGCGCGGTTTGGCGCCGGCGCGCGAGGCGGTCAGGTGCACGGCGCAGTAGCCGGGGGTGCCGGCGGCCTGGAGGTCGATCGTGAATTTGCGGGCGGCGAGCGCCTTCGCCATCTGCCGCTCGCCGAGCTTGAAGGTGTCGCGGTAGACGCCGCTGCGGCGGAAGCGGGTGCGGTCCTGGCCCAGCCGCAGGCCGCCCTTGGCGCCGCGGAGGCGCGCGTCGACGCTGACCGAGATCGGTTCGAAGCTGCGGTAGCGAACGGTGAGGCGGACCTTGCCGCTGCCGGGGCTCGCCTTGACCGAGGCGTCGGCGGATTCGAGCAGGCATTCCTCGGCTTCGGTTTCCTTGGTGACCCGTTCTTCGCAGCCCTCTTCGTCTGCCGCGCCTTCGCAGGCCCTCAGCGCGGCGATCAGCGAGTCTTCGCCGTCTTCGCTTGCGTCTTCGGCTTCTTCATCGTCTTCTTCGGCCGCTTCTTCGTCTTCGTCTTCTTCTTCGTCGCCGGGGGCGGCCAGCGTCCCCACCTGCCCGGGGTCGGGGAGGCTGAGCGCGTGCGCCGAGGCGGCGGACGCGACCGCGGTCAGCAGCGAGAGCAGGAGGAGGACGAGCAGGATCGAGAGCTTGCGCATGGGCCCCTCATTGATCGGAGCCGCGCGCGGCCCGCTTTAGGCGCGCGCGCTTCGGCGGCTCGTCTATCCGTCCAGCACGCCCTCGAGCTCGAGCAGCGCCTGCTTCATCGGCAGGCCGCCGCCGTAGCCACCGAGGGCGCCGCCGGTCCGCAGCACCCGGTGGCAGGGGACGACGAGGGGGATCGGGTTGCTGCCGCAGGCGGTGCCGGCGGCGCGGACCGCGCGCTCGTTGCCGGCCTTGCGGGCCATCTCGGTGTAGCTGCGGGTCTGGCCGTAGGGGATGCGGTTGATCGCCCGCAGCACCCGCTGGCGGAAGCCGCCGCTGAGCTGCCAGTCGAGCGGCAGGTCGAAGCGGTCGAGCTTGCCCTCGAAGTAGAGATCGAGCTCGCGCCGCACCTCGTCGAGCTCGGCCGGCGCCTCCAGGACCCGCGGCGAGACCCGCTCGGCGAGATCGGCGAGCAGCTCGTCGGCGTCCTGGTTCGGCAGCCCGACCCGGACCAGGCCGCGGCGCGTCTGCGCCAGCAGCAGCGGCCCGAAGGGGGAGTCGACGTTGGCGTAGGCGACGTCGAGCAAACCCTCTTCGGCCGCCCGCGCCGTGACTCCCTCGATCGCTGCGTCGATCGTCTTCATGCCAGCTCCTTCCTCAGTCGCTTCAGGCCCTCGTGCAGGCTGCGGCGCGCCGCCTCCGGCGAGCAGCCGAGCGCGGCGGCGATCTCGCCGTGGGGGAGGTCGCTGCCGTAGCGCAGCGCCACCGCCGCCCGCTGCTTCGGCGGCAGGGCGCCGACCGCCGCCCAGATCTCGTCGTCGGGCTCCGCGATCCCGTCCTCGGCGGCCAGCTCCGTCACCTCGGCGACGGGGACCGGCCGGCGGCCGTTGGCGCGGTGGTGGTCGATCGCCTTGCGGTGGGCGATCGTCAAAAGCCAGCCGCGCAGGTTACGGGCGTCGTCGAGCCGCGGGTAGGCGCGCAGCGCCGCCAGGAAGGTCTCCTGGAAGCAGTCCTCGGCGCCGTCGCGGCCGACGGCGCCGCGCAGGATCGCCATCACGGCGCCGGAATGCTCGTCCAGGACGGTTTGAAACGGCGGCAGCGGGGTCACTCATGGGATTAAACGTGCCCGGCGCGCAAAACGTGAGATCCACAAGGCCGAGCCGGCAGTTACACCCCCTTATGGGGGCGAAAGTGCCGGCTCGTTAGGCTGCCGCGATGATCGAACTGGCGGAGGAAATCGAGGCGCTGGTCGCCAGGGCGCTGGCGGAGGACCTCGGCGAGGGCGACGTCACCTCCGAGGCGACGGTGCCCGAGGAGGCGACCGCGCGGGCGCGGATCGTCCAGAAAGCGCCGGGGGTCGTCTACGGCCTCGCGGTCGTTGCCGAGACGATGCGCCAGTGCGGGGTCGAGAGCGTCGACAACCTCGTTGTCGAGGGCCAGTGGCGCGAGGAGGTGCCGGTCGAGGTGCTGCTGGCGAGCGGCAGCGCCCGCGCGCTGCTGGCGGCGGAGCGGACCGCGCTCAACTTCCTCGGCCGCCTCTCCGGGATCGCGACGCTGACCGCGCGCTACGCCGAGGCGG
>DATHFL010000180.1:0-10039 GCA_035318125.1 Solirubrobacterales bacterium
CTCGTCGTCTTCCTGCTGCCGCAGGCACAGCGGCTGGTCGAGTTCGTCACCCTCCGCGGCGGCACCGGCGGCATCAGTCCCGACGACTTCGGCAACCTGGTGGGGCCGCTCCCCGGCTGGGAGGCGCTCGGCGTCTGGAACAACCAGGACTTCCGGATGGCGGCCGAACCCGCCTTCACCGGCGGCATGTGGGCGGCCTTCGTCCTCGCGCTGGTCCTGATCGGGACCGTCTGGGCCTTCCGCCGCGGCCGCTGGCTGCTGCCCGGGGCCGCGGCGACGGCACTCTTGATCTGGAAAATCTCCGACGGCTCGCAGTCGCCCTACGTCTCCGCCAAGGCGCTGGCGATCGCCTCGCCGCTCCTGCTCCTGGTCGCGGTGCTGCCGCTGATCGACCCCGAGGAGCGGCGGCCGCGCTGGTGGCCGCTCGTCCCCCTGCTGGCTCTGGTCCTGCTGTTCAAAGTCGGCGTCTCCGACGAGCGGGCGCTGCGCTGGAGCCCGGTTGGGCCGGTCACCCACGCCGACGAACTGAAGGAGTTCCGCCCGCTGGTCGCCGGCCAGCCGGTCCTCTTCCTCAGCCAGAGCGACTTCGCCGGCTTCGAACTGGCGGGCGCGCCGGTCACCGGTGCGGTCTCCGGCGGCTCCATCAACCTGCCGCTGCGGCCGCAGAAGGAATGGGAATACGGCCGCGCGACCGACATCGACTCCCTCCAGGCCCCGACGATCAACGGCTACGAGTGGGTGGTGACGACCCGCGACCCGGCGGGGAGCGCGATGCCGCCGCAGCTGCGCCCGGTGGAGACGACCCGCTTCTTCGTCCTCTGGCATCGCGACGGCGAGGTTCGCGAACGCGCGGTACTGCGGGAGGGCGAATGGCCCGGTGCGGTCCTGCAGTGCGACACCCCGACGGGCCGCGCGGTCCTCGCCGGCGGCGGGGTCGCCGCGGTGCGGCCGCTGCCGAAAGTCGCGCCGGTGCCGGTGACGCCCCCCGGTGAGAGCGCTTCGGTCCAGCTCACCCTCGACCGCGGCACCTGGGAGCTGGAGATGCCCTACGTCAGTCCGCAGGCGATCGAGGTCACCTCGCCGGTCCTGGAGGAGACGCTGCCGGCCAACCTCGACCGTCCGGGCCCGCGCTGGCGGCTCGGGCGGGTCACCGTCGACCGCACCCGGCGCCTCACCTTCGACTTCGAGGTCGACGACAACCCCTTCACCTCGCCGACCGTGCCCGCGGTCCTCAACAACCTGATCGCGATCCGGGTGGCGCCGGAGCGGCTCATCCCGATCGAGCGCGCCTGCGGCCTCTACGTCGACTGGTTCCGCAGCGAGCGATGAGCGAGGACGTCCTCACCTCGAGCGAGGCCGGGGGCAAGGTCATCCGCGGCAGCGCGATGCGGGTCGCCGCCAACGTCGTCGGGCTCCTGCTCGGGCTGGTGACGGCGACGCTGCTGCTGCGCCACCTCGGGGTCGAGGACTCGGGCCGCTACGTCACCGTCCTCTCGCTGGTCGGGATCGCGGTCAGCGTCGTCGACAACGGCCTCAACGTCACCGCCAGCAGCGAACTGGCGCGGCGCGAGGCCGGCACCCGCCGGCCGCTGCTTGCCAACATCCTCGGCCAGCGGCTCCTCGTCGCCGTGGTTGCCTGGGTCCTGCTGGTCGCCTTCGCGCTCGCCGCCGGCTACCCCGACGAGATGGTCTCCGGCACCGCGCTTGCCGGCGCCGGCGTGCTGCTGGTCGCGGTCGCCAACGCGGTGCTGGTGCCGCTGACGGTGGAGCTGCGCAACGGCGGCCTCGCCTTCGTCGAAGTCCTGCGCCAGGTGGTGACGCTGGCGGGGGTCGCGGTGCTGGTCGCCTGGGGGGCGACGCTGACCCCGTTCTTCGCCGTCCAGCTCGCCGTCGGCCTGGTCGTCGTCGCCTCGGTCCCCTTCCTGGTCGGATGGCGCGGCCTCGTCTGGCCGCGCCTCGACCGCGCCGAGCAGCGGGGCCTGCTGGGGACGGCGCTGCCGGTGGCGGCGGCGCTGGTCCTGGGGCAGGTCTACTTCCGCCTCGTGATCGTGCTGATGTCGCTGATCTCCTCGGCCGAGCAGACCGGCTACTTCGGCGGCTCGCTGCGGGCGATGGAAGCGCTGATCGTGATTCCCGTCCTGGTCGCCAACGTGGCGCTGCCGCTGCTGACCGCGGCGGCCCGCGACGATCTCCCGCGCCTGCGCTACGCGCTCGAGGGCCTCGGCGAGGGGGCGGTGATCGCCGGGGTGCTGGTGGCGCTGGTCACCTTCCGCGCCGCCGAGCCGGTGATGGAACTGCTCGGCGGCTCGGAGTTCGGCCCGGCGGGGGACGTGCTGCGGATCCAGGTCCTCGCTCTGCTCTTCATCGCGCTCTACCAGATCTGGACGGTGGGCCTGATCGCCCTGGGGGAGCAGCGGCAGCTGATCCTCGCCAACGGCCTCGGCCTGCTCGGCATCGCGGTTTTCGCGGCGCTCCTGGTGCCGCCCTTCGGCGCCGAGGGCGGCGCTGCGGCAACCGTCCTCGGCGACGCCCTCCTCGCCTCGCTGATCTACTGGCGCCTGCACCGCTCGACCGGCCGGGTCACGGTCGCCCTCGGCTTCCTCCTCCGCGTCGCCATAGCCGCCGCGGTCGCGCTCGTCCCCCTCTTCGTCCCCGGCCTCCCCGACCTCGTAGCCGCCGCCCTCAGCGCCGTCGTCTTCCTCGGCGTCGGCCTCCTGATCGGCATGGTCCCCCAGGAGGTGCGAGCCGCGATCCGCCCCGACGGCCCCCTCCCCTGGCGCCGCGGCATCGAGCCTCCAGGGTGAGATTTAGAATCTTTTCATAGGCGTGCTAAATTTAGTCGCGTAACTAAATTTAGACCAAGGGGTAATCGACTATGAATCGAGTCGAGTTCAAGAACCCGTACCGCCCCGGAGCGGGACATATGCCTCCCCATCTGGCGGGCAGGGAGAAAGAGTACGCCGAATTCGATCGTCTCCTTCTCCAAGAGGAGATCCTGGAGAACCTGGTGCTGACGGGGCTGCGCGGAGTCGGGAAGACCGTCCTCTTGGAGACCTTCAAGCCGCGCGCGCTCGAGGCCGGTTGGCTCTGGGCCTCTGCGGACCTCTCCGAGTCGGCGAGCATCAGCGAGAACGCTCTGGCGCAGCGCATTCTCGCCGACCTCGCCCTGGTGGCCTCATCGGCGACGGTTGCGAACCCCTCGAAAGAGAGATCGGTCGGGTTCACGGCGCCGGCAGCTGCGGAGGAGGTCCCCCTCTCGCACGAGATCCTCGTCGAGGTCTACAACCGGACGCCCGGTCTGACGGCCGACAAGATCAAGGCCACCCTCGAATTCGCCTGGGAGCAGCTGAAGGAGCAGGAGCAGAACAAGGTGATCTTCGCCTACGACGAGGCGCAGAACCTCGCCGATCACGCCTCCAAGGAACAGTTCCCGCTCTCGGTCCTGCTCGACGTCTTCCAGTCGATCCAGCGCAAGGGCATCCCCTTCATGCTGGTCCTCGCCGGTCTCCCCACCCTCTTCCCGAAGTTGGTCGACGCCCGCACCTACGCGGAGCGCATGTTCAGGGTGGTGACCCTGACGAAGCTCAACCCGAATGAGAGCCGGGAAGCGATCCTGAAGCCGATCGAGGTCGCCGGGTGCCCGGTGCGGCTGACGCCGGAATCGGTCGAAATCATCGTCGACGAGTCGGCGGGGTATCCCTACTTCATCCAGTTCATCTGCCGCGAGGTCTACGACGTCTTCGTCCGGCAGCACGCCGACGACGAGCAGAAGAGCGTGCCGATCGAAGCGATCCAGCACAAGCTCGACGCCGACTTCTTCGCCGGGCGGTGGGCCAAGATCACCGATCGCCAGCGCGAACTGCTCTGGGTGGTGGCGCAGTTGGAGAGGGCGGACGAGGAATTCACGATCCAGGAACTGACCGAAGAAGCGAAGCGGCTGCTGACCAAGGCCTTCTCGCCGAGCCACGCCAACCAGATCCTGGCGAGCCTGGCCGAGCGGGGAATGATCTACAAGAACCGGCTGGGCAGGTACTCCTTCGCGGTGCCGCTGCTCGGGCGGTTCATCCTCCGCACCTACGAGCCCGACGGCGCCAAGCCATAAACGCTTCGGTCCGCTTTCGACGGACCTCAGCCCCGGTAGGTGTGCCAGGCGAGCCAGGCCAGGCCGAAGCGGGAGATGCGGCCGGCGTCCTGGTAGTGGCGGGTGCGGTTGTCGGCGAGGAGGAGGTTGGCCTGCTCGCCGCTGCGGAAGGTCGCGCTCTCGCGCCAGCGCTCGGGGGGATAAGTGCCGTCGCGGCCGACCACGAGGGTCTCCAGGCCGCGCTCCCGGACCTGGCGGGTGAGGCTGCGCCGGCTGCCCTCCAGCATCACCGTCTCCTCCCTGGTCAGGTCGCTGCTCCAGTCGAGCTGGAGGATCAGCTCCCGTTCCATCGCGAAGCCGTTGGTCCGCAGGTGCGGGTTCGGGAACGACTCGAAGCCCGGGCGCAGGCGTCGCAGCGGTCCCGGCCGCACCGCGTTCGGGCTCTCGTAGGAGCCGGTGGCGCCGACCATTCCGACCCCGGGCGCCAGCAGCGCCCGCTCCATCCGCCCCAGCCAGTCGTCGACCAACACGGTCGTCACCGTGTTGAGGAAGCAGTAGCGCTCTGCCGTGACCCGGTCGACCGCGGCGCGGTAGTGGCCGAGGTCCATCCCCAGGCCGACCTCCAGCACCTCGTGCGGAACCGCCGCGAAGAGCTCGTGCCAGGGCGAGCGGTCTTCCTCCTCCGGTCCCGCCAGCAACAGCAGCAGCCGGTGTGGCGCGCCCGCCTCGTGGGCGCGGTAGGAGGCGAGGAAGCTCTCCGCGCGCTCGATCCCGTAGGGGGTCCAGGCGAGGTAGACGACGCAGAGCGGCGCCTCGCCGCCGGCGCCCTCAGGCATTCCGCATCACCGCGTAGCAGGCGTCGCCTCCGCCGATCTTGTCGCCGAGGAAGACGAACGGCAGCAGCGGCAGGCTGAGCCCGTAGGAGAGCCAGAGCTTCCAGCCCGGCGTCCAGCGTCCGGCGATCAGGAAGTGAACGCTGTAGGCGGTCGCGATCGCCAGCGAGCTGGTGCCGACGTCCTTGACCTCGAGGCCGAGCTTCTCCGCCACCCGGGTCAGCGCCCGCGGCGAGAAGTGCTGCTGGTGGCGGGGCAGGTCGAGCACGAACCAGCGGTCGCGGAAGAGGCGGCGCTGCCAGCTCGACCAGTTCGGGACCGCGATCGCCATCACCCCGCCCGGCGCCAGCAGTGCCCGCGCCCGTTCCAGTTCGGGGAGCGGGTCGACGACGTGCTCGAGCGAGTGCTGGAAGGTGATCGCATCGAAGGTCTCGCCCTGCCAGGGGTGGTCCGCAAGCGACCCCTCGTGGGCCTTGGCGCCGCGCCGCCGCGCCGCGGCGACGGCGGCGCCGCTGGGGTCGATCCCGTAGGGCTCCCAGCCCTGGGCGGCGAAGTGTTCGAGCAGCTCGCCGGAGCCGCAGCCGACGTCCAGCATCCGGCCCTTCTTCACGCCCTCGAAGCGGAAGGGCGGGCGCGAGTAGCGCTGCTCGGCGCCCCGCCGCCGCACCGCGTCCCGCATCCGGATCAGCGGCCCGCCGCCGCCCTCGCCGGAGTGTTCGTAGAAGTCCTCGTAGTAGGTCTCGGCGTAGTAGCGGCCGAGCTCGGGCCCGGAGAGCTGCGGCGTCGTCAGGCCGAACTCGCAGGCCCGGCACTCGACCACGCCGAACGGCCCCTCGCCGGTGACCAGGCGGTCGCGCGCGTGGACGTTCGCAGGCTGCATCGGCCCGCCGCAGATCGGGCAGCTGTGGGTCTCGGTCAAGAAGCTTGGTGGCTGGACTCGGGGACGGGCGGCTCGTCTTTTTGCTCCTCGCCCTCGGACTCCTTCTCGTCGAGCCGCTGCTGCAGCAGCGCGACCCGCTGGGCGAGGATCTTGTTCTGGTCCGACAGGTGCGAGAGGACGATCGAGAAGTGGAGCAGCAGCGCGAGGACGAAGAGGAAGGCGACGGCGAAGAGGGCGGCCGGCGGGTAGTAGATCCCGGCGGCCTCGGAGAGCGTGGTCAGCAGCCCTTTCCAGGCGGCGAGGACGAGGAGCGTGATCCCGAGGACCAGCCAGAGGATCGCGTAGCGCTCCATCAGGTGCTTGCGGCGGATCAGCTCGAAGATCACCGCGCAGATGAGGATCGCGACGACGATCACCTCGACCCGCTGGCCGACCAGGGCGGCGAAGACGGGGCTGAGGGCGAGGCTCGTCATGCGCTCTCCGCGGTCGGGGCCGTCGGCGCCGCCTCGCGCACCGGTCGCTTCCTGAACATCGCGACGAAGACCGCGAGCAGCACCTTGACCATGTAATAGACGGAACCGACGTGGGAGATCGTCGATTCGCCGGTCAGCCGCGGCTCCATCACCACCGGGACCTCGCAGCTGCGCAGCCGGTGGGTGTGCATCAGCACGATCGCCTCGACCTCGGGGTAGTCGATCGGGTAGTCGTTGGCGAAGAGCTCGATCCCGCGCCGGTCGGTGAGGCGAAAGCCGGAGGTCGGGTCGGTCACCTTCTGGCCGGTGATCGTCGAGAGGACGCGGGCGAAGATCCGGATGCCGACCCGCCGCGCCGCCGAGGAGCGGAAACCCTCGCCCTCGGGGTCGAGGAAGCGCGAGCCGGTGACCATGTTCAGCCCTGGGTTCGCCTCCAGGCACTCGAGCAGGTCCTTGATCTGGCGCGGGTCGTGCTGGCCGTCGCCGTCGACCTGGACCGCGACCTCGTAGCCGTTCTCCTTCGCGTACACGTAGCCGGCCTGCATGCCGCCGCCGATCCCAAGGTTGAACGGCAGCCGCAGCACCTTCGCCCCCGCCCCCGCGGCCACCTCGCCGGTCCGGTCGGTCGACCCGTCGTCGATCACCAGCACGTCGAAGTCCGGCGCCCAGCGCTGGATCGAGCCGATCGTCGAGCCGATCGCCTCCTCCTCGTTGTGGGCCGGGACGATTGCGAGGTTGCGGTTCATTGAGAGAGCCCTACTGCTCAGGACGCTACTGAGAATCAGCGATATTACGTTGCTAGGCTGCTGCCGATGACCGATGCCAGCGCGAAGCAGGGTTCGCCGGCTCCGCGTTACGACTTCGAAGAGGTCGATCTCGACTCGGGCAGCGTCCACGCCGACGTCGTCCGCCTGGTCGGCGGCGCCGAGCGGGTGCTGGAGCTCGGGCCCGCGACCGGGTACATGTCGCGCGTCTTCGTCGAGAACGGGGCGACCGTGGTCGGGATCGAGGTCGATCCCGAGATGGGGGAGCGGGCACAGGAGTTCTGCAGCCGGGTGATCGTCGGCGACCTCGACTCGCTTGATCTGGATGCAGAGCTGGGGGAGGAACGCTTCGACGCGATCGTCGCCGCCGATGTGCTCGAGCACCTGAAGGACCCGCTCGCGGCGCTGCAGAAGCTGCGCAAGTTCCTCTCCGACGACGGCGCCTTCGTCATCTCGGTCCCAAACGTCGCCCACGGCAGCGTCCGCCTGGCGCTGCTCTCGGGCCAGTTCGAGTACCGCGACATCGGCCTGCTCGACTCCACCCACCTGCGCTTCTTCACTCGCGAGACGCTCGAGCAGCTGCTCGACGAAGCCGAGCTGGGACTCGCCGAGCTGCACCGCCATGAGCTCAACCTGGAGGCCTCGGAGGTCTCCTTCGACCCCAAGGCGGTGCCGCCGGACCTGCGCGAACAGCTGGAAAAGGACCCCGAGGCGCGCACCTACCAGTTCGTCGTCAAGGCGATCCCGATGGAGCGCGAGGGCCTGCGCGAGCTGCAGCAGCGGCTGCGCGAGGTCGCCGAGCTGCGGCTGAAGGCCGAACGGGTCGACGAGCTGGAGCGGGCGCTGGCCGAGATCAGCGGCCGCGAGGGCGAGCTGCGCCGGGCCCTGATCGAGTCCCACGACCAGTTGCTGCGCCGCGACGCCGAGCTGGAGGCGATGCGCGTCCGCCTCGACAGCATCCTCAACAGCCCGCCGGGGCGCCTCTACGTGCGGCTGCGGAACCTGCCGCTGCTGCGGTTGCTGGAGCGGCGGCGCAAGGCCGCGCTCGAGGCGAAGCTGAAGAGCGGCCCAGGCGCCTAGCCCGATGGCGACGCGGCCGCGCTGCGCGGTTGTCATCCCCAGCTACAACGGGGCGCACCTGCTCAGCACCTGCCTGGCGGCGCTGCTCGCGCACCCGCCGGAGGAGTGCGAGTGGCACGTGGTCGTCGTCGACGACGCTTCCGGCGACAACACGGTCGAGCGCTTCGCCGGCTACGACGAGCGGGTGACGGTGGTGGCGCGCGAGCGCAACGGCGGCTTCGCCGAGTCCTGCAACGAGGGCGCCCGCGCCGCCGGCGAGGTCGACCATCTTGTCTTCCTCAACAACGACACGATCCCGATCCCCGGCTGGCTCGACACGCTGGTCGCCGAAGCCGGCGCCCACCCCGAGGCGGCGGTCTTCGGCTCGAAGCTGCTCTTCCCCGACGGGACGATCCAGCACGCCGGGATCGCGATCGGCCAAGACAGCTGGCCGCGCCACGTCTACGCCGGCTTCCCCGGCGACCACACCGCGGTCAACGGCGCCCGGCCGATGGTCGCGGTCACCGCCGCCTGCATGCTGGTCCGCCGCGAGGCCTACGAGGCGCTCGCCGGCTTCGACACCGCCTTCCACAACGGCTACGAGGACGTCGACCTCTGCCTGCGGGCGGGGGCGGCGGGACAGGGGGTGCGCTACTGCCCCGAGAGCGTCCTCTACCACCTCGAGTCGGTGACCCGCTGGGCCGACCCGAGCATGCGCCACACCGGCCACAACGACAAGCTGCTGCGGGAGCGCTGGGGCGAGCGCCTCGTTCCCGACGACTTCGACTACTACCTCGCCGACGGCCTGGTCGAGGTCGAGTACCCGGAGGCGCACCCGCTGCGGCTGGCGATCTCGCCGCTGCTGGCGACGGTCGGCCACGAGATCGGCGGCGAAGAGCGGGTCGAGGCGCTGCTGGCGGCGCGCAGCCGCGAAGTCCTCAGCCTGCGGTCGGAGCTGACGCGGGCGATGCTGGAGGACCGCAAGGTCGAGGCGACGCTGCCCGCGCCGGTGCAGCCGCGGCGGCGGACCGGGGGGGAGGCGGAGGTGCTGAGCGAGGGCGAGTTCCACCGGCTCGCGCCCTCGCCGCGGCACCGCGTCTCGGTGCTGATGCCGGTGATCGACGCCGGCGAGGCGCTGCGGACGACGCTGCCGCTGCTGCTCGAGCAGGAGGCCGACGCCGAACTCGAGGTGGTCGCGGTCGACTCGGCCTCGCGCGACGACACCGTCGACGTGCTGAAGGAGTTCGGGGCGACGGTGCTGGCGATCGACCCGAGCGAGTTCGACCACGGCCTCACCCGCAACCTCGTCGCCCAGCACGCCCGCGGCGACGTCCTCGTCTTCCTCAACCAGCGCAGCCGCCCGCTCGACTCGCGCTGGCTGGCGCCGCTGCTGGAAACGCTGGCGGCGGACCCGACCGTGGCCGGCGCTTGCAGCCGCGTGCTCCCCTATCCCGACGCCGACCCGCTGACCAAGCGCGACGTGGCGATCGACCCGAGCGGCTCGCCGGAGCGGGCGGAGCGGCGGATCACCGACTGGGACGCCTGGCGGGCGATGGCGCCCGAGCAGCGCCGCCTGCTGATGAACTTCCACACGGTCAGCGCCGCGATCCGCGCCGACGCCCTGCGGCGGATCCCGTTCCAGTCGGTGCGGACGATCGGCGAGGACCTGCTCTGGGCGCGCGAGGCGATGGAGGCGGGGATGGCGCTCGTGCACGAGGCCCGCTCCTGCGTCTACCACTCCCACGATTACTCGCTGCGCGAGTGGTTCATGCGCAACGTCGACGACGGGATCGCCAACCGCGAGATCAACGGCCGCGTGCTCGGTGAGGAGGAGGCCGACGCGCTGGTGCGGGGGATGGTCGCCGCCGACTGGGACCACCTGCGCGGCGAGCTCGGGCTGGAGGGCGAGGAGCTGGCGCGCTGGCAGGTGCAGGCGGCGCTGCGGCGGG
>DATHFL010000181.1:0-6097 GCA_035318125.1 Solirubrobacterales bacterium
GTCGACGTCGCCCGCCTGGCGCGCTTCAACCGCCCTGGGCATGCCGTCACCGGGGTGCGGGACAAGACCTGGGCCGAGAAACGCGATGGGGTTGGCTACGTCTACCTGCACTGCGTGATCGACGACCACTCCCGCTATGCCTACGTCGAGCAGCACCGCGACCAGGGCGGCGACACCGCGGCGGCGGTGCTGGGCCGGGCGATCGAGCACTTCGCCGCGCTCGGGATGAAGGGGCCCGAGGCGGTAATGAGCGACAACGCCTTCGCCTACCGCCGCTCCAGCGCCTTCAAGGCCATTCTCGGGCGCCACGG
This sequence comes from Solirubrobacterales bacterium, assembly GCA_035318125.1. Lineage (GTDB taxonomy): Bacteria > Actinomycetota > Thermoleophilia > Solirubrobacterales > 70-9 > VAYN01. Next base: position 312 of record DATHFL010000181.1, read on the forward strand.
CGCCCGCCACATCCTCACTCCGCCCTACACACCCCGCTGGAACGGCAAGGTCGAGAGATTCATCCAGACCCTGAAGAGGGAGTGGGCCTACGCCCACTCCTGGCCGAACTCCGCTGAGCGCACCCGGGCGATGTCATCCTTCCCCCGCTATAGGACGAAAGCCCCGCAAATGCGGGGTTTTCGCGTTTTTGGGGACGTAGACAACAGGTCGCAAAAACGCCTCTGGGGCAACGCTTGGGGCAACACGAGGTCCGAGAGAGGTCGATCCAGCCCTTGAAACGGGGCTGCCGGTCCACCTACGTTCGCCGCCGAAACCGCAAAAGTGCCCCCGCGCTGCGGTAACAGCCGGGGGCGTGGCACAGGAGGCGAAGCTCCCATGTAAGACCACCCTAAGGGCGCGGAGGAAGACCGCGCTATCACTAACTCAAGCGAAGACGATCGCGAACAGGCGGCCGTTCTTAGCCAGGTCCTGGAACACCACCCGACCACGCTCACCCAAGACGAGCTGATCCGGGAAATGACCGCCGGCGGATCGCGGGAGTTCAGCGAAATCGACGCGATCCAGCGAGCGGTTCGCGAGCTTGCCGCTGCCGGCCTTCTCCATCTCCCCGGCGAGGAGGAGCTGGTCCGGCCGACGCGGGCCGCCGTCCGCTACTGGGAGCTGACGGGGGGCGCGTTCTGATGGCGAAGCGCGACAAAGATCAAGCCCTGCTCGACGCCCTCCGACACCCGCTGCGGCGAGACCTGCTGCGGCGCTACATGGAATCGAAAAAGAAGCTGAGCCCGAGGGAGCTGGCGACGCTTGAAAACAAATCGCTGTCGCTGGTCAGCTACCACGTCCGCGAGCTCGTCAGGCTCGGCGCCGTCGAGATCGCCGACACCAAGCAGGTGCGCGGCTCCGTCCAGCACTTCTACCTGGCGACCGCCCGCGTCAAGAGGTCGCCGCTGGTCCGGGCGGCGCTCGGCATGGCGCAGGGGGGCTGAGCGATGGCCCGGACGAAAGGACCGCAGGCAGCTGAGGCCAGCCGCCTCTTCGGCAAGAACCTGGTCGCGTTTCGCAGAGAGGCGGGTCTCTCCCAAGAGGGCACCGCCGACCGCGCCGGCCTCCACCGCACCGAGATCGCGTTGATCGAGGGAGGAAAGCGCCTGCCGCGCCTCGACACGATCGTCAAGCTCGCCGGGGCGGTCGGGGTAGAGCCTTGCGCTCTGCTGATGGGACTGGCCTGGAAGCTCGACCCGTCGAAGGAGGGATCGAGATGAGCGGGCTCGGCCAGGAAGACAAGTGGGTCGAAAAAGAGTGGACGCTGGGCGAGCGCTTCGGCGCCAACGTGGTCTGGTTCCGCCGCCGGGCAGGCTTGTCCCAAGGGGAGCTCGCCGACCGGATCGGGATGGACCGCACGGTCCTCAGCCATATCGAGCGCGGGCGGCGACTGCCACGCCTCGACGCGATCCTCAAGCTGGTCGCGGCTCTGGGGATCGACAACTGCCATCTCGTCGCATGGATGTGGTGGGACCCCGCCAAGCACGAACATTTCGACTCTCCCGCGGACGCAGGAAGCGGCTATGAAGTTCTGGACTTCCACCTTCCGGCCCGCTTCCGAATATCTCCCGTCGGCTATGAGACCGAGGAGCGTTTCGAAGACCGGCTCAGGCAGCGGCACGAAGACCCAGACCACCGCGCGATCCTCGAACTGCTGCGCGACGACGCTCCGAGGGTCGCTCCCCGCGAGAAACCGGATGCGGCCTGGGTCCGGCACACGGGCCGGGCGCTGCGGGCGCTTCGGGAGGAGCGGGGGCTGAACCGGCAAGAGCTCGCGGACCGCTCGCCGACCACGGCCGAGTTCATCGGAGAGCTTGAGGAGGGCAAGTGCAGCGACCCCGGCCTCCGGATGCTGGAGGAACTCTGCCGCGCCCTAAAAGGGGAGGGGTCGGAGCTGGCCGCTCTGATCGAGCCGGTGCGGGCCGCTCGCAAGGCTGCCGTTCAAGAGGTGCTGGATGAGATGGCCGAGCGCGACGCCCGCCGCCTGGCGGAGGGGTAGGGCGGGCGATGCCTCTCCGATTGGAAACGATCCCGCCGGTCGCTCCCCGCCCCGGACAGGCGCCGGCTTCCTCGTCGTCGCAACTGCTCCCTTTGGGCGCGGTCGTGAAGGCGTTTCGTCGCGAGGCCGACCTGACGCAAGCGCAGTTGGCCGAGCGCTCCGGGCTCCATTCCACCTACATCAGCCATATCGAGCGCGGGGCCAGGAATCCGACCTGGACCGTGCTCACCAAGCTCTGCAAAGGGCTGGGGGTGCCGAGGTGGATGCTGGTCAAGCGGGTTGATGAAGGGCGGCGGGGATGATGGTGCGGACCCCGCCTCAGATGAGCCCAAGCCCGACGCTGGCGGAGCGCTTCGGCCGCAACCTCTGGCACGGTCGCCGACGGGCCGATCTCTCGCAGGGAGACCTGGGCGCCCTTGTGGGTCTGGGTCGCGACGGGATCGGCCGGCTGGAGAGGGGGGAGCGGCTGCCTCGGCTCGACACCATCCTCAAGCTCGCCGCCGGCACGAATGTCTCTGCCTGCGCCCTCCTGGAGGGGATGGAATGGCGACCAGGCCGGTATGTCGATGGCGACTTCTCCGTCGAGCATCCCGCGGCCAGCCTCCGCAGGGGTGTCCGAAGGTGAGGGCCGACCTCCGCTTGCAGCTAGACGTACTTGCCGAGGTCCTTTGCCACGACGAGCCGGACGGGCTGGCGCTTCAAGCGCTCGCCGGCCGGATCCTCGCAAATCCCCGCAGTCTCACCGGGGGCATCGCGCTAGCCCGCGCCCTGCGCGAGCTGGACAACGAGGGTTTGGTCTTTAGCGACGGGCTCCTTGTACGGCCGAGCCGACCGGCGCTCCACTTCAAACGCTTGATCGGCTCGCTTGCCAAAGACGCGCAAAGGTCGGCGCTTTGAGGCGTGGCCAACGGGCGATCAGCGAGCAATTCGGGCGCAATCTCGCCGGGGCCGCGGATGGGCGCGGCTGTCGCAGGTGGAGCTTGCCGACCGGGCCTCCTTGCGGCAACGCGATTGTGTCGAAGCTCGAGAGCGGACTGCGGTCCCCGCGCCTTGCCGTGATCGTGAGCCTTGTCGATGTGCTGGAAGTGCGGGTGCGCGATCTGCTGTACGGAATCGAGTGACAAGCCTCGACGGCAAGCGACGACGCCTGCCTGGGTAGAGCTTCCAGCCCCCTTACCGTTCAGTTCTAACGACGAGAGATCGTGAGCACAACCAGTCGAAGATGGGCGCGCGCATTTCACGTTCCCTGTATTGCACTGAGCCGGACTCGCTCGACTGCGGTATCGGCGGCGCCGTCCCAAGGCTGGCCGTCGTGGACCAGCGCGATACGGAACCTGCGCGCGCTCGCGTTGTCACCGCCTACCACGAGCTCGAACTGGAACGTGCCTGGCCCGAGCCGATTCATGTAGTTCCCTTCCTCGGGCTGCGGGCGGATATCGACGATAAGCAGACCGGGCGCGACCGTATTCAGATGGGCCAGATCGACCTTCAGCGACGAATCGGACGCGATCACTTTCGCCTTCGGAGGGACGTTGGTGTTTCCGCGGTCGTCGTTGGCCCAGGCGAGTTGCCAGGACTCGAGAAATTTGAGGCTCTCGCGGTGATCCTCCGATTCGGAGGCAACCCCCTCTATGCGAACCGTGACGCCGGTCGCTGCTTCCTTGCCCGGCGCGTTTCTAACCTCAAGCCTCGCGAATGCGGCCGGGTTGCCTCCAACTCGGGTGACGTAGAGATGCTCCGTGACCACGAGGCTCAGTCTCGGTCTCTTGCGGAGGCGAAAAACCTCCGTGAGTGCAGTGCCCCCTACCCCACCGATGAGACCCAACAAGATGCCTAGAGGGGTGATGTCCACGATCGCAGCATAAGAGCCTGCGCGGAAACTCGTAGGTTCGCGCAGTTGCGAGACAGGTGGGACGCTTCCTCCGCCCACCCATTGAGTGAGGAGGAATCGGAGAGCAATATCTTTCGCTACCTCTCCCACTCTCGGGGGGATTCGCACCGGTTGGGTTGTTCCCATGAAGCACGGTGGAGGCCTGGGCGCTCTACGGGCCGGGGCAGCAGGGCATTTTGTCTCAGTGCACCCTTTAAGTGGACGTCCTCCAAGCGAGATATCTGCATACCAACCTGATCGAGATCGGCGCCCCTGAAGTCGACGTCGCGGCCGCCCGTGAACTTCATGCTCGCCGGTGGGGCGCCGTACTGTTTCCCGAGGACGGCGTCTTGGAAGCTGGCTCTGGAGATGCACGCCCGGTCGAAGACCGCCGCGGTTAGGATGGCGCCGTCGAACACCGCTCCGCGGAGGTCGGCATCCTGGAACGACGCGTTCGAGAGATTCGCTTCGCTGAAGTCAGCCCCACGCAGATCGGCGCCAGTGAGGTCGATCCCCTCCCGGAGCTGGTAGAGGACCCTTCCCTGTGAATCCGTCAGGGTACCCGAGCCCCTTGGCGCCCCGAATGCGGCAAGCCGACTACCGGAGAGGTCGACCCCGCGCAGGTCTGCGTTCTCGAGGCTCACTACCGGAAGCCTCGACGGGTACTCATTGTTCCATTCGGGCCAAAGGGGCCACTCGTTGAGTTTCTTCCAGCGCCGGTGGTCTTTGATCAGGCCGGTCTCCCATAGGAACTGCACGACCACCGCTTTCTGGTCTCCGTCGAGGCGTCGCAGCACAACCAAGGTCAGGGTGCGGGCGAGAGTCTGGGCATCGGAAGGCTCCTCCATCCCCGCATAGCGAATACCCACGTCGGGCAGATCTCCGCGCACGATCAGGTCCGACATTCGGTCCAGGTAGGCGCCGAGCGCCCGCTCTCTCGCTTCTTCGATCGCGACCTTCCGCTCCTGTGCGGCCTGCCGATCCTGCCGCTCGCGATCCCGCTCGGCCTGGCTCGAGTTCAGCGCGAAGGCTGCGATCGCGAGGACCATCGGAACAACGAGCAGCTGCAGCCAGTCCCACAGCGTTTTCGCCGGTCGCCCAATGTCGCTTGCTTCCTTATTGGCAGGCAACCCAGTCCACTGCCAATGTCGCCGGTAGCCAAGCCCTATGAGCAGCGCGATGCCCGTCAGGCATACCACTGCGAAGATCAACGAGATCATTTCCAGCTATCGGGTTCGCGTGCTTGGTGATCATCGGCACCGGCTTGCCTAGTGCCTCTGAGCAATGGTGCGGTGCTGGTTGGGAAAATCTGTGCCTGGGATTTGGAGGGCCGGTTTGAGTTGAGCTGCCAGGTCATCCGACGTAGGCGGTTTCGGTCCGCGCAGTGACTTCGAAGTCTTCGTTGACGAGCCAAGTGTCGAATTCTCGCCCGAGGTCATTGACGAGGGGGCCGGAGTAACGGACCACAACGTCGAAGGCTCCACTCTCGCTCATCGCTCCTTGAGCGGTTGCGTCTAGCACGACGAATTCGCTTGCTGCCAAGGGGCGGCCGAGAAATTCCACCACCTCGTCGCTTTGCAGGAAGCCCTCGACTGCGTTTCTCGCCGCGTCATCCGGGAGGGTCCCGAAGGATTCAACCGACCGTGCCTCTGCGGTCAGTTGCCCCACGCACCCTTTGAAAACGTCTTCCCGTTCCCTGCTCTTTCCGGTCGGTGCCCCATCGAGCCCAAGGCCAAACCCCTCATAGGTAATGAGAATGGCGCCTTCGGCGTATTCATCTTTGAACTGGTTCTCCGCGGCTAGCTCGGCTAAGTCGTCCGCGCCGTAATCGCCAATAAAGAAGTAGTGATCGATGTCTGGGAAGTCGGAGCTTGGTT
>DATHFL010000182.1:0-11503 GCA_035318125.1 Solirubrobacterales bacterium
GAACAGGGGCTGCTCGCCGAGGTCTTCGTCGCGGCGATGCAGGGCACCTCCGGCTACGGCCGCAGCAGCGACGACCTCGTCCACTTCTCGGCGATGACCGAGAACGCCTTCCCCTACAAGACCGAGGGCCACCGCCACCGGCCCGAGATCGAGCAGGAGCTGGCGGCGCTCGGCAGCCCGGCACCGGTCACCTTCGTCCCGCACCTGCTGCCGCTCGACCAGGGCGAGCTCTCCACCTGCTTCGCCCAGCTCGGCGAGCCGACCTCGGTGGAGGCGATCCGCGACCTCTACGCGCGGCGCTACGCCGAGGAGCCCTTCGTCCACGTCCTCGACGGCCCGCCCAACCTGCGCGCGGTCCGCGACACCAACGAGTGCCACGTCTACGTCACCGTCGAGGAGCGGGGGAGGGTGATGGCCTTCTCGGCGATCGACAACATCTGGAAGGGCGCCTCGAGCCAGGGTGTGCAGAACCTCAACCTGATGCTGGGGCTGGACGAGACGGCGGGCCTCCTATGAGCGAGGCGCCGAAAGCGGACGCGAAGCGGAGCATTTTGGCTGATCACTTCTTCAGGTCCCGCTGGGTTGAGGCGCCGGCGGGCGTAGAGGAGCTCGACCCGAACCAGCTCGCACCTGGCTTCCGCGCCGGCGGCGCCCACTGCGGGCTCAAGGGCGGCGGTCGCACCGACGTCGGCCTGCTGGTCTGCGACGCCGAGGAGGTTGCGTCAGCCCTGCTGCTGACCCGCAACGCCTCCGCCGCGGCGCCGATCCGGGTCTGTCGCGAGCGCTGTGACCAGGGCGACATCCGCGCCGCCGTCGTCAACAGCGGCAACGCCAACGCCGAGACCGGTGAGCAGGGATTCGCTGACGCGCTGGCGATGTCCGGGGTCGCAGCCGAACAGCTGGGGTTGGAGCAGCCGCAGGTCGCCGTCGCCGAGACCGGGACGATCGGCGTGCCGCTGCCGGTCGACGCCGTCCTCGCCGGCATCGCCGAGGCGGCCTCGGGCCTCTCGCCCGAGGGGGGCGGTGCCTTCTCCGACGCGATCCTCACCACCGACCGCTGGCCGAAGCGCTGCACGCTGCGGGCCGGCGGCGTGACGCTTTCCGCCCAGGCGAAGGGGGCGGGGATGATCGAGCCGAACATGGCGACGATGCTCTGCTTCGTCCAGACCGACGCCGTCGTCGCGGACGCCGATGCGCTCCTGCGCGACGCCGTCGACGCCTCCTTCAACCGGATCACCGTCGACGGCCAGATGAGCACCAACGACACGGTGCTGCTGCAGGCGACCGGCGCCTCCGGTCAGCCGCTGCCCGAGGGCCTGCTGGAGGCGGTGCTGAAGGAGCTGGCGATCGAGATCGTCCGCGACGGCGAGGGCGCCGCCCGCACCGCCCGGATCGAGGTCAGCGAGGCCGCCACCGCCGCCGAGGCCGAGCGCGTCGCCCGCGCGATCGCCAACTCGCCGCTGGTGAAGACGGCGCTCTTCGGCCGCGACCCCAACTGGGGCCGGATCGCCCAAGCGGCCGGCGCCGCCCTGGCCGGCGAGGACCTGGAGGAGATCGGCGCCGAGTCGATCGACGCCGCCGAGCTCGGAGCGGAGATCGAGGAGGCGGAGATCGGTCTCCGCCTCGGCCGCGGCGGGCACGCCGCCCACGTCTGGTTCTCCGACCTCGGCTACGACTACGTCAAGCTCAACGCGGAATACACGACCTGATGAACGCCATCGACAGAGCCAGCAACCCTCACAACGACAGCAGCGTCGCCACCCTCCTCGAGGCGCTCCCCTACATCCGCCAGTTCCACGGCCGCACCGTGGTGATCAAGTACGGCGGCGCGGCGATGCTCGATGAGGATCTGCGGGAAGCCTTCGCGACCGACGTCGTCCTGCTCAAGTACGTCGGCATCAACCCGGTGATCGTCCACGGCGGCGGCCCCGAGATCACCCGCTACATGGAGCGGCTCGACATCGAGGTTCGCTTCCACGAGGGCCTGCGGGTCTCCGACGCCGAGACCGTCGAGGTGGCGAAGATGGTCCTGGTCGGCAAGCTCAATTCGGAAATCGTCCAGCGGCTGAACCGCCACGGCCAGGCCGCGGTCGGCCTCTCCGGCGAGGACGGGACGCTGTTCGAGGTCTCGCCGGTCGCCAACGCCGACGACGTCGGCTTCGTCGGCTCGATCGAGCGGGTCGACGTCGACGTCCTCAACCACATCGCCGCCGACTACATCCCGGTGATCGCCTCCTCGGCCTCCGACCGCAACGGCCAGTCCTACAACGTCAACGCCGACGAGGCGGCGGGCAAGGTCGCCGCCGCGCTGGGGGCGACGAAGGCGATCTTCCTCACCGACGTCGAGGGCTGGCTCGCCGACCCCGACGACGAGGGCTCGCTGATCTCCCGCGCCACCGTCGACGAAGTCGACGCGAAGCTGGCGGGCCTGGCGGGCGGGATGCGGCCGAAGCTGCAGGCCTGCGCCGACGCGATCCGCGGCGGCGCCCAGTCCGCCCACATCATCGATGGCCGCGTTCCGCACAGCCTCCTGCTCGAGCTCTTCACCGATGCCGGCATCGGAACCATGGTCACTCCCTGATGAGCGACGTCGCCGACGGCATCGGCCTGGAGGAGACCCGAGCGCTGGAGGAGCGCTACCTGATGCGGACCTACAAGCGGGCGCCAGTGGACTTCGTCCGCGGCGAGGGGCCGCTGCTCTGGAACGCCGAGGGCAAGCGCTATCTCGACTTCCTCTCCGGGATCTCGGTCTGCTCGGTCGGGCACTGCCACCCCGAGGTGGTGAAGGCGGTGCGCGAGCAGTCCCACCGGCTCATGCACACCTCCAATCTCTTCTACACCGAGCCGATGGCGCAGCTGGCGCAGCGCCTCTCCGAGTCGAGCCTCGGCGGCCGCGTCTTCTTCGCCAACTCCGGGACCGAGGCGAACGAGTGCGCGATCAAGGTCGCCCGCAAGCACGCCCACCGCCGCGGCGTCCGCGCGCCGGAGATCGTCAGCTTCGAGAACGACTTCCACGGTCGCAGCTACGGTGCCCTCTCGGCGACCCCCGGCCTGGCCGCCAACGAGGCGCTGGGGCCGATGCTTCCCGGCTTCCGCTCGGTCCCCCACAACGACGCCGCGGCGCTGCGCGAGGCGGTGGGGGAGAACACCGCCGCGGTCCTGATCGAGACCATCCAGGGCGAGGCCGGGGTGGTCCCGACCAGCGAGGAGGCGCTGCTCGCCGCCCGCGAGGCCTGCGACGAGACCGGAGCGCTCTTGATCCTCGACGAGATCCAGACCGGCCTCGGCCGCACCGGCTCGCTCTGGGCCTTCGAGCAGACGCCGGTCCGCCCCGACGTGCTCACCACCGCCAAGGCGCTCGGCGGCGGCTTCCCGATCGGCGCCTGCGTCACCGCCCCGGTCGCCGCCGACGTGCTCGAGCCCGGCGACCACGGCTCGACCTTCGCCGGCGGCCCGGTCGCGACCGCGGCCGCCCTTGTCGTCCTCGACATCGTCGAAGACCCGGTCCTGCTGCGCCACGTGCGCGAGCTCGGCGCCTACCTGCGCGAGCGCCTGGAGGCGCTCGACGGTGTCATCGAGACCCGCGGGCGCGGCCTCATGGTCGGGGTCGGCCTCGAGGAGGGGATCGACGCCGCCGCGGTCGGCGCCGACCTGCTCGAGCGCGGCCTCGTCGTCAACGTGCCGCGGCCCGACACCCTGCGGCTGCTGCCGCCACTGGTGATCGATTCCGACCACGTCGACCTCGCGGTCGGCACGATCGGCGAATCGCTTCTAGCCTTCGCAGCTCGATGAGCGCCGGCAAGCAAAAGCTCAAGGCGGACACCACGCAGCGCCTGCAGGAGATCGTCGAGGCGGCCGAGCGCGCCGCCGCGGGCGTGATCGACGACGCCGAGGCGCAGGCGCGCCGCTATCTGGCCGACGCCAGGCGCGAGGCCGACCGTCTCGCCAATGGCCGGGTCGCCGAGCTCTCCGACCTGATCGACTCGCTGCTCTCGCAGGCGATCTCGCTGCGCCGGGAGGCGGAGCGGTTGCAGGCGACCCTGGAAGAGGCGCGGGACCGGATCGACCTCGGCGAAGGACCCGAGCGGGAACCGCGGCGGGAGCCGGAGTCGGCGGCGCCGCGGTTGCGAGCCGTCGACGGTGGAGGGTCCACGGCGGAGGCCGAGGCCAGGCGGGCCGACGCCGCCGGCGCCCGCCTGCTGGCGACGCAGCTGGCCGTCTCCGGCAGCAGCAGGGAGGAGATCGCCGCCCGGCTGCGAAGTGGATTCGAGATCGAGGATCCCGAGGCGATCCTCGACGCGATTCTCGGACCGGAGGACTGAGCAGCCATGCACGAGGACCCGACTCGCCTGATGGGGCCCGAAGACCGCGGCCCCGGCGGCCGTGGGCCCGACGGGGACCGCCCTCACGGCAACATGCGGCTGCTCGTCGCCGGCTTGATCGCGGTGATCGTCGGCCTGCTGATCGCGATCGTCGTCATCGCCAGCAACGACGACGGCGGTGGGGACACCGCTGTCCCCACCATCGAAACCACCACGACCGAGCCCTCGACGACGACCACCGAGAGCTCGACCACCACGACCACCGAGTCGACGACGACCGAAGAGGAACCGACGGTCGAAGAAGACGAGGAAGCGCCGGAAGAAGAAGAACTGCCGCCCGAAGAACAAGAAGAAGGCGGCAGCGGGGGCTTGGAAGCGCCTTAACGGCGCCCGCATGCGAGACTTCCGCCTCGCGTGACTGCCCAGCCGCCCAATTCCCAGCCGACCGCCAGCTACGAGGCGGACCCCGCGACGGTCGATCGCGTCCTCCTGCTCTACTCGGGCGGGCTCGACACCAGCGTGATGCTGAAGTGGATCCAGGACGCCTACGAGGCCGAGGTCGTCTGCCTCACCGTCAACCTCGGCCAGCCCGGCGAGGACTACGAGGTGATCGAGGAGAAGGCGCGGCAGCTCGGCGCCGTCGAGTGCCACACGGTCGACGCCCGCGAGCGCTTCGCCGCGGAGTTCCTGGCGCCGGCGATCAAGGCCAACGCCGTCTACGGCAACGGCTACCCGCTCTTCACCGCCCTCGGCCGGCCGCTGATCGCCCAGCTCGCGGTCGAGTACGCGCGCCGCACGAGCTGCGACACGATCGCCCACGGCTGTACCGGCAAGGGCAACGACCAGGTGCGGATCGAGGCGACGGTGGCGACCCTGGCGCCGGAGCTGAAGACGATCGCCCCGGTCCGCTCCTGGGCGATGGGCCGCGAGGAGGAGATCGCCTACGCCCGCGAACACGGGATCCCGGTCAAGGGCGGGACCGAGGTCGCCCCCTACTCGATCGACGACAACCTCTGGGGCCGCTCCTCGGAGGGGCGCTGGATCGAGGAGCTCGACCACGCGCCCGAGGACGACGTCTTCCAGCTCGTCACCCGCCCCGAGGAGGCCCCCGACGAGGCGGAGACGGTGACGGTCGGCTTCGAGGCCGGGGTGCCGGTCTCGCTCAACGGCGAGCGGCTGGGGCTGGTCGAGCTGCTGGAACGGGCGGCGGAGATCGGCTGCCGCCACGGGGTCGGGATCGTCGACCACATCGAGGACCGGATCGTCGGCCTCAAGGTCCGCGACATCTACGAGGTGCCGGCGGCGGCGATCGTCCTCACCGCGCACGAGGAGCTCGAGCGCCTGGTCGGGACGATCCACCAGAACCAGTTCAAGCCGGCGCTCGACCAGAAGTGGGGCTACCTCGTCTACGCCGGGCTCTGGTGGGAGCCGCTGCGCACCGACCTCGACGCCTACATGGATGCGGTCAACGCCCAGGTCACCGGCGAGATCGGCCTGCGCCTCTACAAAGGGAGCGTGCGGGTGGTGACCCGCTCCTCGCCAAACGCCGTCTACGACGCCCAGCTGGCGACCTTCTCCGAGTCCGGCGGCCTCTTCGACCAGAACGCCTCGCCGGGCTTCATCGAGCTCTGGTCGCTGCAGTCGCGGATGGCGCACCGGCTGCGCAGTGGCGGCGGGGAGGGCGAGGGCTGATGTACAACCGGATCGGCCGCGTCTCCCTGCGTTTCGCCTTCCGCTACCTGCGGCGCCGCTACCGGCGCGAGGCGCGGTTCGCGCTGGGGGTGGGGATCGCCGGCATAGCGGTCGCCGCCTACCTCGCCAGCCGCGAAGTTCCGGAAGGCTAAAGCGCGGCACCGCGGTGCAAACCGCAAGCTTTCTTGCGGTTTATCGGCAACTTGCAGGGATTTCGCGGTCGCCTCGGTAGCCTCGCCGCTTCGTGCGGCCGCTTCAGCTGAGCAAGAACCTGGCCAAGGCTGGCGCCGCGGCGTCGCTCTGCGCGCTGCTCGCGATCCTGGTCGTCGCCGCCGGCAACGCCGGCGCGACCGAGGCGAGCGCGCTGGAAGCGAAGCTGGCCAAGGCGCGCGACGAGGCGAGCGCGCTCGCGGCCGAGCTGCAGTCGACGACCGCGGAACTGGGCAGCGCCGAAGCCGAAGCGGCACAGGCCGAAGCGCGCGAGCGGAAGCTCGGCGAGCTGCTGGCCGAGGGCCGGGAGCGGGCGGCGGCGCTGGCGCGGAAGCTGCGGCTCACCCGGCACCGCCTGGCGGTCGAGAAGGCGCGGCTGCGGCGCTCGCGCGCGGTCCTCGCCCAGCGCCTCGTCGCGATCTACGAGACCGGGGTCCCGGACACCGCCAGCCTCGTCTTCGAAGCCGGGGACTACGAGGACCTCGTTGCCCGCAACGACTACCTGCGGGCGATCTCCGAAGCCGACAGCGCCCTCGCCGACCGCGTCGCCCAGGTCCGGGCGGCGGTCCACCGCCGGGCCCTCAGGGTCGCCGACCTCCGCGCCGCGGCGGTCGCCTACGACGAACGGCTGGAAGACGCCCGCGCCGAAATCGGCGCGGTCCGCGAAGCGGCCGAAGCCGCGGCGGCCCGCCTGGGCTCGCTGCGCGCCAGCCGCGAAGCCTCTCTGGCGACGCTGAAGAGCGACATCGCCGAGTGGGTCGACGAGGTCCAGGCCGCGCGCGCCGCCTCGGAGGCCGAAGCCGAAGAAGAGGTCGGCCGCTGGTTCGGCGGCCCCTACGCGATCCCGACCTACATCGTGATGTGCGAGTCGGGCGGCAACTACAGCGCCCTCAACCCCATCAGCGGGGCCGGCGGCGCCTACCAGATCATCCCCTCGACCTGGGAGCTCTACGGCGGCAAGGGCGAACCGCAGAACGCGCCGAAAGCCGAACAGGACCGGATCGCCGGCGAAATCTGGGCCGACTCCGGTCCCAGCGCCTGGGTCTGCGCGTAAGTCGCGCGGAAGATTCTCCAGAGAATTTTCCTCCTGCGCACCACTGTAGACAGTTGACTTCGTATGGTCTGATCCATGGCGGTGATGGCAAGGGAAACGTGGACCGACGAGCGCCTCGACGATCTGAACGCGAAGGTCGACAGGGGATTCGACGAGGTCAAAGGGGAAATCCGGGAGCTACGGACCGAAATGAACAATCGGTTCGCAGCCGTCGATGCTCGCTTCGACGCGATGCAGCGGACGATGATCATCGGCTTTGCCAGCATCGTCGCGAGCACGGTGGCAAGCGTTGTTGGCGCAGTCATCGCCACCCAGCTTTGAACTAGCCCGTAACTAGCGCGGAAGCGTCACGAAATACGCCGGGTCCGTCGGCCTGGGTTGGCATTATCGGCGGACCCGTGAGCAACGCCTCGGCCGTACACCTGCACGCCCACAGCGAGTACTCGCTACTTGATGGCGCCTGCAAGATCGACGCGATGGCGGCGCGGGCGGCGGAGCTCGGCCAGCCGGCCCTCGGACTCACCGACCACGGGGTGATGAACGGCGCCGTCGACCTCTACAAGGCCTGCAAGAAGCACGGGATCAAACCGATCGCCGGCCTCGAGGCCTACCTGGTCGACGACCGGCACGCGATCAAGGAGCAGACGCGCTACGAGCGCAACCACCTGACCCTGCTGGCCGAGACCGACGAGGGCTTTGCGAACCTGGTCAAACTCACCTCGGCCGGCTTCCTCGAAGGCTTCTCGCGCGGCAAGGCAAACGTCGACATGGACCTGCTGGCGCAGCACGCCAAGGGGGTCATCGTCCTCACCGGCTGCCTGCAGTCGCGCTTCTGCCGCCGCCTGGTCGAAGAGCGCGACGACGACGCCCGCGCCCACCTCGACGACCTGATCCAGGCCTTCGGTCCCGAGCAGGTCTACTTCGAGGTGCAGAAGAACGGGATCGCCGAGCAGGACAAGGCCAACGAGGGGATCGTCCGCCACGCCCGCGAGCTCGGGCGGCCGCTGGTCGGCACCGCCGACGTCCACTACCTGCGGCGCGAGGACTTCGACAACCACGCGGCGCTGCTCTGCGTGCAGACCAAGTCGACCCTGCAGATGCCGAAGATGAGCTTCGACACCAACGAGTTCTACATCAAGAGCTCCGAGGAAATGGCCGACTCCTTCGCCGAGTGGCCGGAGGCGGTTCCGACCACCATGGAGATCGCCGAGCGCTGCGACATCGACATCGAGCTCGGCAAGCTGCTGCTGCCGCGCTACCCGGCCCCCGACGGCGAGGAGCCGGAGGCGATGCTGCGGCGGATCGCCGCCGAGGGCCTCCGCGCCCGCTACGGCGACCCGCCGCCGGCCGAGGCGGTCGAGCGGCTCGAGTTCGAGCTCGGGGTGATCGAGGAGATGGGCTTCTCCTCCTACTTCCTGATCGTCTGGGACTTCGTCCGCTACGCGAAGGAGAACGGGATCGCCGTCGGCCCCGGCCGCGGCTCGGCCGCCGGCTCGATCGCCTCCTATTCCCTGCGGATCACCGATCTCGACCCGCTCGAGAACGAATTGATGTTCGAGCGCTTCCTCAACCCGGGCCGCAAATCGATGCCGGACATCGACATCGACTTCTCGGTCCGCGGCCGCGAGCGGATGATCCGCTACGTCGGCGACAAATACGGCCGCGAATCGGTCGCCCAGATCATCACCTTCGGCAAGATGGCGCCGCGCGCCGCCACCCGCGACGCCGCCCGCGTGCTCGGCTTCGACTACGCCACCGGCGACCGGCTGGCGAAGCAGATCCCGGAGCCGATCATGGGCCGCAACCCCTCCTTCGAAGAGTGCCTGAAGCCGGGCGAAGAGCTGCGCAGGACCTACGACGAGGAGGCCGACGCGAAGAAGATCATCGACGTCGCCCAGGGCCTCGAGGGGATCATCCGCAACAACTCGATCCACGCCGCCGCGGTCGTGATCGCCGACCGCCCGCTGCAGGAGATCGTGCCGCTGCAGCTGGCCGAGGACAAGAGCGCGCCGGGGATCGGCAACGGCAACGGCAACGGCTCCGGCAAACCCGAGCGCCAGTACAAGATCGTGACCCAGTACTCGATGGGCCCGATCGAGGAGATGGGGCTGCTGAAGATGGATTTTCTCGGTCTTCGCAACCTCGACGTGATCGAGGACGCGATCGAGATCATCGAGCGCTCCCGCGGCGAGAAGATCGACATGGAGCAGATCCCGATCGACGACGCCAAGACCTACGAAATGCTCGCCCGCGGCGACTCCACCGGGGTCTTCCAGTTCGAGTCGGAGGGGATGCGGGACGCCCTGCGCAAGGTAGGCCCGACCGAGTTCGCCGACATCGTCGCCCTCGGCGCGCTCTACCGCCCCGGCGCGATGGCCTACATCCCCACCTACGCCAGGGGGAAGAAAGACCCCTCTTCGGTGCGCTACCCCGACCCGCGCCTGCGGCCGATCACCGAGGAAACCCACGGCTGCGTCATCTACCAGGAGCAGCTGATGCAGATCGCTCGCTCGATGGCCGGCTTCTCGGGCGCCCAGGCGGACGACCTGCGCAAGGCGATCGGCAAGAAGAAGCGCGACCTGATGGCGACGATGAAGGACAAATTCATGGAGGGGCTGGCGGCCTCCGAAACCGACCCCAAGGTCGCCCAGGACCTCTGGAAGCTGAACGAAGCGGCCGCCGACTACTCGTTCAACAAGTCCCACGCCGCCTGCTATGCGCTGATCTCCTACCGCACCGCCTACCTCAAGGCCAACTACCCGGCCGAGTACATGGCGGCGGTGATCTCCTCGGTGATGAACACCAAAGACAAGGTGCCCTTCTTCGTCAACCGCTGCGCGGAGATGGGGATCGACGTGCTGCCCCCCGACGTCAACTCCTCCGACCACAGCTTCGTCGTCTCCGAGAAGGCGATCCGCTTTGGCCTCGACGCGGTCAAGAACGTCGGCCACGCCGCGGTGGAGGCGATCCTCCGCGCCCGCGAGGAGAAGCCGATCGAGTCGATCTGGGACTTCTGCGAGCGGGTCGACAGCCGTGCGGTCAACAAACGGGCGATCGAATGCCTGATCAAGTGCGGCGCCCTCGACTCGACCGGCGACACCCGCAGGGGGATGCTGGAGGCGCTGCCGGCGGCGCAGTCGGCGGGCCAGAAGGCGCAGGAGGACGCGCAGCTCGGACAGGGCTCGATCTTCGACTTCGGCGAAGAGGCCGGGGGCGGCGAGATGCAGTCGCAGGCCCACCACCGCCCGCCGATCTCAGCCGCCGAGTTCGACCGCGCCGAGATGCTCTCGATGGAGAAGGAGACGCTCGGGACCTACCTCTCCTCGCACCCGCTGACCGAAGTGGGGCCGGCGCTGCGGGCGCGGGTCGACTGCAGCCTCGCCCAGCTCGGCGGCAAGCCCGACGGCGCCTGGGTGACGGTCGGCGGGATCGTCGTCGAGTGCAAGAAGATCCGCACCAAGAGCGGCAACCAGATGATGTTCGCCACCCTCGACGACGTCGAGGGGCAGGTCGAGATGCTCGTCTTCAAGGCCGACCAGGCGGAGAGTGCGGCGGTGATCCAGCCCGACGCGATCGTCCTCGTCCGCGGCCGACTCGACCACAAGGACCGCGGCGAGACCAAGCTGGTCGTCCAGGAGGCCCAGCGCTTCGAACCCGACCAGGCGGAGATCGCCAGCGCGGCGAAGAAGGCGCCCGCCGCCCCCAGCGGCCCCTTCGAGGTTGCGATCGACGCCTCGCGCTGGAACGAGGCGCTCTGCGACGAGGTCAAGGCGGTGCTCGAGCACCACAAGGGGGACTCCGAGGTCTACCTGGTGGTCGGCAATACCCGGCTCAGGGTCGGAGACCGCTACCGGGTGAAGCCCTCCAGCGTCCTGCAGACGGAGCTGGACCACGTTCTGGGCGCCTCTGCGCTGGCTGCCTGAGCGCGTCAAAACGCTTGGTTCCGCGGTCTGGCATCCCTAGACTCCTCCCATGACTGCTACGCGCACGACCGTCGGCGAGTGCCGTCAGTGCCGCTCCTTCTGCGACAAGATGGTCGAGCCGCGCGGCTGTGTCGAACTTGGCTGCCGCTTCCTCTACAGCTACGTCGACCGCCTCACCGGCGAGCAGTACGTCGGCTGCATGCAGGAGGTCTACGGGGCGGAGGTCGAGCTCAGGGCGGTGCTGGAGCCGGGGGGCTTCGGCGGCGTCAAGATGACCGGCGAACCGCTGCCCCACTGCCAGT
>DATHFL010000183.1:0-2255 GCA_035318125.1 Solirubrobacterales bacterium
CTCGTCCTCGACGGCACCCTGGCGATAGCGATCCTCGCCGTCGTCTGGATCGGCGCGATCGCCGGGGCGATCGTCGAGATGATCTGGATCGACCACCCGAAATGGGCCTCGGCGCTGATCTACCTCTCGCTCGGCTGGGTCGCCGTCGCCACCTTCCCCGAGCTCTGGTCCTCGATGGGCGCCGCCGGCACCCTGCTCGTCGCCGCCGGCGGCCTCCTCTACACCGCTGGCGCCGTCGTCTACGCGATCCAGCGCCCCAACCCGAGCCCGGCGGTCTTCGGCTACCACGAGATCTTCCACCTCCTAGTGATCGCCGCCGCGGTGGCGCACTTCTCGGCAGTAGCCTTCTTCGCCCTGCCCAAGGGTTGAGCGAGAGGCACGCTACTCCTAGCGAGTAGGCGCTTTTGTCAACTCCTGGTTGGCAAAAGCGCCATCGCGCTCAGGCCAGTGCCGCGGCGGCCCGCTCTTTGGCGGACTCGACGATTGCCAGCACCGCCGTCTCCTGGCCCTCGCGCAGGAGCTCGACCGGGTCGGGGTCGCCGTTGACGATCCCCTCGAAGAACTCCTTGCGGTCCTGGTAGGTCGGCAGCGTCCCCTTCGCCCAGCCGCGGGCGTCGTTGAGGATCACGGCGAGGCGGGCGTACTCCTCGCCGAAGAGCTCGGAGACTTCCCGCTTCATCCGCTTCGCCAGCGCCGGCGAGGCGCCCGCGGTGGAGATCGCGATCGCCAGCGGCCCGGTGCGGACGATCGCCGGCAGGATGAAGTTGCAGAGCGGCGGCACGTCGACGACGTTGACCAGCATCGCCCGCTGCTCGGCGTCGTCGAAGACGCCGATGTTGACCTCGGAGTCGTCGGTCGCGGCGATCACCATGAAGACGCCCTCCAGGTCCTCGGGGCCGGCGTAGGCGCGGCGGTGCCACTCGATCGACCCCTCCTGCGCCAGCTGCTCCAGCTCGGGGTGGGCGACCGGCGCGATCAGGGTGACGTCGCCGTCGCAGGCGAGCAGCCCCTCGACCTTCTCGAGGCCGATGTCGCCGCCGCCGACGACCAGGCACTTGCGGCGGGTCAGCTTCAGGCAGGCGATGTAGAACGGCGTCTCGAGCATGTCCCGGACGCAGGACTGGTCGCAGATCCCCTTGCGGAACTGGCAGACGCACTCCTTGCCGGCATAGGCCTGGGCTGGCATGGGACGAAGGCTAGCGATCTGCGATCGAGTGGCGGCGGGGGAGCCGGGGGTGGTCCTCGCCGGACAACAGCGGGGAGGGTCCGGCGAGGACCACCCCCGGCTCCTTCAACAGCTAAAGCGAGTCGAGGGTGAGCTTCAGGCCCTCGTCCAGATCGACCTCGGCCCGCCACCCCAGCTCGCGCTCCGCGCGACCCGCGTCGATCGCGATGCGTTGTACCTCGCCGGTTCGGGGTGGCGCGAACTCCGACTCGAAATCCTCGCGGCCGCCGAGCTTGCGTAGGGACTTGACCAGTTCCAGCACCGTCGTCTCGCGGCCGGTGCCGACGTTGATCGCGCCGGTGACCTCGGAGGAGGCGGCGGCGAGGGCGGCGGAGACGACGTCGCCCACATATATGTAGTCGCGGGTCTGGGTGCCGTCGCCGAAGACGGTCGGACGGCCACCCTCCTTGAGGACGCCGCAGAAGATCGCGATCACGCCCGCCTCGCCGAGCGGGTCCTGGCGCGGGCCGTAGACGTTGCCGTAGCGGAGCGACACGGTGGAGAGGCCGTGCAGCCGGGTGAAGATCTCGCAGTACTGCTCGGCGCACCACTTCGAGAGGCCATAGGGCGCCTCGGGAGCGACCGGGTGGTCCTCCGGCGCCGGGAGCTGGCGGCCCTCGCCGTAGATCGCGCCACCGGTGGAGGTGTTCACCACGCGCGGCACGCCGTACGCCTGCGCCGCGCTGAGCACGTTCACCGTGCCCTCCACGTTCACGCGCGCGTCGCTGGAGGGGTCGGCCACCGACTTGCGCACGTCGATCTGCGCGGCCAGGTGGAAGATCACGTCGGGCTTCGTGCGGCTGACCAGGAGACTCACCGCGCCGGCGTCGCGGATGTCAACCGGCTCGAGCGCCGCGCCGTTCGCGAGCGCCTGCTCGAGGTTCTCGCGCCTGCCTGTCGAGATGTCGTCGAGCACGGTCACCTCGTCGCCGCGCGCGACCAGCGCGTCGACGAGGTTCGAGCCGATGAAGCCGGCGCCGCCTGTTACGAGTGCCTTCATGCGGCGGTGGATCCTAGACGGCGTTGATCA
>DATHFL010000184.1:0-3103 GCA_035318125.1 Solirubrobacterales bacterium
CTGCTGTAGATGACCCGAGCAGACTGGTTTAGTACTCGGGAGCGGCTGAGTAAAGCAGGTTTCAGCCGCCGGCGCCAGGTCCAGCGGGTGACGGCGCCTCGATCTCCCGCTTGAGGATCTTCCCCGTCGGGCCCTTGGGGAGGTCCTCCATGAACCAGACGATCCGCGGGTACTTGTAGGCGGCGATCCGCTCCTTGACGTATTCGCTGGCCTCCTCGGGCGCCATCTCCTCGCCCTCGTGGAGGACGATCGCGGCGCCGATCTCCTCGCCCCACTCGTCGTGGGGGACGCCGAGCACCGCCGCTTCGCGGACCTTCGGGTGCTCGTAGAGGACCTCCTCGACCTCGCGCGGGTAGACGTTGTAGCCGCCGCGGATGATCAGGTCCTTCTTGCGGTCGACGATGAAGAAGTAGCCCTCCTCGTCGACCCGCGCCATGTCGCCGCTGTGGAACCAGCCGCCCCGCATCGCCTCCTCGGTCGCCTCCGGCCGTTGCCAGTAGCCCTTCATCACGTTGTGGCCGCGGATCACGATCTCGCCGACCTCGCCCTGCGCCACCTCGTTGTCGTCCTCGTCGACGACCTTCATCTCGACGTCCTCCAGCGGCGTCCCGATCGAGCCGGGCTTGCGCGGGCGGCCGGGGTGGTTGGAGCTGGCGACCGGGGAGGTCTCCGAGAGCCCGTAGCCCTCCAGCACCTCGCACTCGAAGGCCTCCTCGAAGCCGCGCAGCACCTCGACCGGCATCGAGGCGCCGCCGGTGATGCAGGTCCGCAGCGCCGAGGTGTCGCAGTCCTCGCGGCCGGGGTGGTGGAGCAGCGCCCCGTACATCGTCGGCACCCCGTAGAAGTGGGTGACGCCGTCGCGCTGCATGATCTCCAGCGCTTCGCCGGGGTCGAATTTCGGCAGCAGGGTCAGCGTTGCGCCGACCCGCAGCGAGGCGTTCATGCTCACCGTCTGGCCGAAGGAGTGGAAGAGCGGCAGGGCGCCGAGGACGACGTCGCCCTCGCCGATCTCGCAGGTGGTGCGGGAGGCGATGTCGGCGTTGCGGGCGAGGTTGAAGTGGGTGAGCTCCGCCCCCTTCGGCTTCCCGGTCGTGCCGGAGGTGTAGAGGATGACCGCGGTGTCCTCTTCGTCCGTCTCGGCGAGCTCGACGGTGGGCTCGCGGTCGCCGAGCAGCTCGGCGAACGATTCCGGCTCGACCTCGATCAGCTCGGTGCCGGCGTCGGCGGCGCCGTCGCGCGCCTCCGCGGCGAACCCATGCCAGGCGAGCAGCAGCTTCGCGCCGGAGTCCTCGAGGTAGAAGGCGATCTCGCGCCGCTTCAGCAGCACGTTCATCGGCACCACCACGCCGCCGGCGCGGAGGACGCCGTAGTAGGCGATCGGGAACTCGAGGACGTTGGGCAGCATCACCCCGACCCGGTCGCCCTGCTCCAGGCCGCTCTCGCGCAGCAGCGTCGCCAGGCGGGCGCTGCGGTCGTCGAGTTCGGCGTAGGTCAGCTCGAGGCCGTCGAGGCGGACCGCGACGGCGGCCGGTTCCCTGGCGGCGCTGTCGGTGACGATCGAAGCGAGGTTCAGGCCCATCTTGCGTTCCTCCCCGGTGGATTGAGTTGGCCCGCCGGCCAGTCTAAGCGAGTGAGTCCCGATGCCCCTACCCGGCATCTTCCGGTTAAGATGCCGCCGATGCAGCGACTGTTCTTGATCATTGTGGCTTGCCTGGCGCTGTTCGTGGCCGGCTGCGGGAGCGATTCCTCCAGCTCGACCACCGGCAGCTCCGGCACCGCGGCGCAGTCGCCGACCAGCGAGGAAGGCTCGGCCGGCGAAGAAGAAGCGGCTGAAGAAGAAGCCGAAGAAGCGCCCCAGCTTCCCCAGCCGAACGTCCCCAAGGGACCGCCGCCGAAGAAGCTGGTGACCAAGGACCTGAAGCAGGGCTCCGGCGCGACGGCGAAGGCGGGGGACGAAGTCTCGGTCTACTACGTCGGCGTCCTCTACAAGACCAAGGAACAGTTCGACGGCAACTGGGACAGCGGCGAACCGTTCACCTTCAAGCTCGGCGCCAAACAAGTGATCCCGGGCTGGGACAAGGGCATCCAGGGGATGAAGGTCGGCGGCGAACGGGAGCTGATCATCCCGCCGGACCTTGCCTACGGGGAACAGGCCATCTACCCGTCGATCCCCGCGTACTCGACGCTCGTCTTCCTTGTAAAGCTCCTTGCGGTAAAGTAGACAAAGACTTTCTACAATCTGCGCGCATTTCGTGCGGGTCGACCGGCTAGGGTCGGCTCCATGGAGCGACCGAGTTGGACGGACGAGAGATTGGACGAGCGGTTCCACAGCCTCGACAGGACCCTGGATCGGCTGGAACGCGAGATGCGCGAACTCCGCACCGACATGAACAGTGGTTTCTCTGAGCTGCGCGGCGAAATGCGGGGTGAGATCGAGGGCTTGCGGGTGTTGATGTACCGGATGTTCGGCGGGCTGATCGTCGCCCTCGTCCTCAGCGCTCTCCTCCAGAACGGCATCTGACGCGAGGCGTCGCCGGGCGGCATCATCTTCGCGTGCCACGCGCCCCTCTCCCGGAACGACTGACTGCCCAGGCGTTGGCGGGCGAGCCGCTGCGCTCGCCGGAGCAGGTGGCCGAGCGGTTGCTGGCGGTGCAGGGGCAGGACCCGCGCGGGGCGCGGCTGGCGGTCCGGGCGCGGACGAGCGGCGTCACCGCCGCCGACGTCGACCGGGCGCTGAGCGAGGAGCGCTCGCTGCTGATCACCTGGCTCAACCGCGGCACCCTGCACCTGGTCCGCAGCGAGGACTACCCCTGGCTGCACGCGCTGACCACGCCGCCGCTGTTCACCTCCGCGGCGAGGCGGCTGCGTCAGGAGGGGGTGAGCCCGGAGGCGGCGGACCGGGGGGTGAAGACGATCGAGAGGGCCCTCGTCGAGGAGGGACCGCTGACTCGGCTGCAGCTGCGCGAGCGGCTGGAACGGGCCGGCACCCCTTCCGCTGGGCAAGCGCTGATCCACCTGCTGTTCCTGGCGACGCTGCGCGGCGTCGCCGTGCGGGGGCCGATGGCGGGGAAGGAACACGCCTACGCCCTCGTCCGCGACTGGC
>DATHFL010000185.1:0-3869 GCA_035318125.1 Solirubrobacterales bacterium
TTCGACTTCATCACCAAGACGCCGCCGGCCGCGGTCCTGATCAAGGAAGCGATCAAAATCTCGAAGGGCTCGGGCGAGCCGCACGTCAACAAGGTCGGCACGATCTCGCAGGCCCAGGTCCGCGAGATCGCCGAACGGAAGATGCCCGACCTCAACGCCAACGACATCGACGCCGCCTCGAAGATCATCGCCGGCACCGCCCGCTCGATGGGCGTCGACGTCAAATAGGAGACTTCGTGGCCCACGGCAAGCGATACCGCCAGCAGTACGACAAGGTCGACCGCGACCGCGCCTACCCGCCGGCCGAGGCGATCGCGCTGCTGAAGGAGACCGCCAGCACCAAATTCGACGAGACCGTCGAGCTGCACGTCCTGCTCGGGGTCAACGTCCGCCACGCCGACGAGCAGCTGCGCGGCACCCTGGCGCTGCCGCACGGGCTCGGCAAGGACGTCACCGTCGCCGTCTTCGCCGAGGGCCAGCAGGCCCGCGACGCCGAGGCCGCCGGTGCCGACTTCGTCGGTGGCCAGGACCTGGTCGAGAAAGTCCAGGAGGGCTGGACCGACTTCGACGTCGTGATCTCGACCCCGGAGATGATGAAAGCCGTCGGCCAGCTCGGCCGCGTGCTCGGCCCCCAGGGCAAGATGCCGAACCCCAAGGTCGGCACCGTCACCGACGACGTCGAGAAGGCCGTCGGCGACTCCAAATCCGGCAAAGTCGAATACCGCACCGACCGCCAGGCGATCGTTCACATGGCGATCGGCAAGGCCAGCTTCGACGAGGGCAAACTGCTCGACAACTACCAGGCCGTGATCGAGGAGATCATCCGCGCGAAGCCCTCCTCGGCCAAGGGCCGCTACATCGTCTCGGCGACGCTGGCGACGACGATGGGCCCCGGCATCCGCGTCGACTCCGCCAAAGCCGCCGACCGCGATGCGGCGACCGCCGAGGTGGGGGAGACCGCAGAGGAGCCGGCGACGGTCTAAGCTCCGTCGCCCACTGACCCGAGACCACCGGCAGGGCGATGGCCCGCAAGCCCGGTGCAGGTGAGACGATGAACCGCGAGGAAAAGTCAGCAGCCATACAAGAGATTGCCGCCCAGATCGAGGCATCTGAGGCGATCTTCGCTGTCGATTACCGCGGCATCAGCGTCCCCCAGGCAGCCGAGCTGCGCTCGAAACTTCGCGAAGCCGACGCCAGCTTCCGGATCGTCAAGAACCGGCTGACGAAAATCGCCGCCGAGCAGGTCGGCGAGGAGCGGCTGGCCGAGCTGCTGCAGGGCCCGACCGCGCTCACCTTCGTCCGCGGCGACACCGCCCAGGCGGCGAAGGCGATCACGACCTTCAACAAAGAGCACGAGGTCCTCACCTACAAGGGGGGCTTCATGGAGGCGACTTCGCTCGACGAACTCGCGTTCAAATCGATCGCCAAACTGCCCGGCCGCGAAGTGCTCAACGGCCAGCTTGCCGGCGTTGTCGCCAGCCCGCTCACCGGTCTGGTGCGCGGGCTCGGGTCGATGATCCAGGGGCTGGCGCTCCAGCTCGGGCAGATCGCCGAGAAAGGGCTTGTGACGGGAGAGGCTCCGGCCGCCGAGGAGCCGAAGGCCGAGGAGTCTGAGCCCGAGCAGGAGGCGGAGGCGCCTGAGGAGGAGCCGGAGGCCAAAGAAGAGACTTCAGATGAAGATTCAAACGAGGAAGAGGGGTAGGAACCGATGGCAACCAAAACTTCAACCGAGGACTGGATCGAGGAGCTGAAAGGCATCTCGGTGCTCGAGCTCTCCGAGCGGATCAAAGCGCTCGAGGAGGAGTTCGGGGTCTCCGCGACGGCCGTTGCGGCCGCGGCGCCGGCAGCCGCCGGCGGTGGCGGCGGTGGCGAGGAAGGCGGCGGGGAAGAGTCCTCGACCGTCGACGTCGTCCTCAAAGAGGTGGGCGGGCAGAAAGTCCCGGTCATCAAGGTGGTGCGTTCGGCGACCGGCCTGGGCCTGAAAGAGGCCAAGGCGCTCGTCGACGAGGCTCCGAAAGCGATCAAAGAGGGCGTCGAGCGCGATGAGGCCGACAAACTCAAAGCAGAACTCGAGGAGGCCGGAGCCACCGTCGAACTCTCGTAGACGAGTTCGAGGGGGGCTCCCGATCCCGCTCGGGGAGCCAAACTTGAAGCAGTGTGCGGCCGTGTGTTATTTTCCGCGGTCGCGCGCCTTTTGAGTGCCCCTGCCCATATTTGCGCTGTATCCACGTCCCTCTGACCGCCCGAGGAGTCGCCGACTTTGGCACGTTCCAACGCTGCCCCCGTAACCCGTAGGAGCTTTTCCCGCCTAGACAACCCGCTCGAGGTCCCACACCTGATCGACATCCAGCGCCGTTCCTTCGAGGAACTGACGGATCCGAAGTCGGGTGGCCTGCGAGAGACGATCAACGACATATCCCCGATCGAGGACTACACGGGGAACCTCCAGATCGTCTTTGGCGCTTTCAAGTTCGAGGAGCCGCCGAACTCGATCGAGGATTGCCGCGAGAAGGACATGACCTACTCGCGGCCGCTGACCGCGACGGTCGCCTTCCAGAACAAGGAGACCGGCGAGATCCGCGAGCAGGCCGTCTTCATGGGCGACTTCCCGTGGATGACCGAGCGCGGGACCTTCATCATCAACGGCACCGAGCGCGTCGTCGTCACCCAGCTGGTCCGTTCGCCCGGCGCCTACGTGATGGCGCCGAAGGACCCCGAAAAGCAGGTCTTCATCGCCAACCTGATGCCGGCCCGCGGCTCCTGGCTGGAGCTCGAAGTCGACAAAAAAGGCAAAGTCTTCGTCCGCATCGACCGCAAGCGGAAACTGCCGGTGACGGTGCTGCTGCGGGCGATGGGCTATGTCGAGGACCAGCAGCTCCTCGACATGTTCGACAACTCGGTCTACCTCCGCCACACGATCGAGGCGGACACCGAGGCGACCCGGACCGAAGAGGGCGCCCTGATCGAGCTGTTCAAAAAGCAGCGCCCCGGCGAGCCGCCCTCGGTCGACGCCGCCCGCGCCCTGCTCGAGCAGCTCTTCTTCGACCCGAAGCGCTACGACCTCACCCGGGTCGGCCGCTACAAGCTCAACGCCCGCCTCGACCTCGACATCGACCTCGAGACGCGGGTGCTCACCCACGACGACATCATCGCCCTCGTCAAGGAGCTGGTGACGCTGCCGAAACTGCTCGGCATCCCGGAGGAGATCGACGAGGAGAACCCGATCAAGGACTACGCCGCGGAGGCCGTCACCTACCCGCGCGAGCAGGTCTACGACCACCTCGACGAGTACGAGCACTTCGGCAACCGCCGCCTGCGCACGGTCGGCGAGCTGATCCAGGAGGCCTTCCGGATCGGCCTCTACCGGATGGAGCGCGTGGTCCGCGAGCGCCTCACCACCGAGGACGCCGACGCGATCACCCCGCAGACGATCATCAACATCCGCCCGGTTGTGGCGGCGATGAAGGAGTTCTTCGGCTCCTCGCAGCTCTCGCAGTTCATGGACCAGACCAACAGCCTCGCCGGCCTCACCCACAGGCGGCGGCTCTCGGCGCTCGGCGCCGGCGGTCTGACCCGCGAGCGGGCGCCGATCGAGGTCCGCGACGTGCACCCGACCCACTACGGCCGGATGTGCCCGATCGAGACTCCGGAGGGCCCGAACATCGGCCTGATCGGGTCACTGTCCTCCTACGCCAAGATTTCCGAGTACGGCTTCGTCACGACGCCGTACCGGGTCGTCTCGGGCGGCAGGATCACCGACGAGATCGTCCGCATCGACGCCACCGAGGAGCAGGAGCGCCTGATCGCGCAGGCGGCCGAGCCCGTCGACTCCGACGGCAACCTGACCGGCGAGAGCATCCTCTGCCGTA
>DATHFL010000186.1:0-2228 GCA_035318125.1 Solirubrobacterales bacterium
ATCACCCGCCTCCGCCACACCGACGCCGAGGCCGGGCCCTTCTCCGAGCGCTACGTCTTCCCCGACGCCGCTCCGCTGCACCTATCGCGCAACCTGCTGGCGCTGGAACGGGCGGGCTTCGTCACCCACCACGTCGAGGACTTCGGCGCCGACTACGCGAAGACGCTGAAACACTGGGCGCAGAACCTCGACGACAACCTCGAGCAGGCCACCCGCCTAGCCGGCCCCGAACGAATCCGCGTCTGGCGCCTCTACCTGCGAATGGCCCGCAACGGCTTCGAAAACGGGTTCCTCAACATCTACCAAGCCCGCTGCAGCCTCGCCTGAGCGAACTGCATCAACTTATCCACCTGCTGGATAGAAAAGTTGATGCAGTTCAGACGGGGAAGCCGCTGCCGACGTCTGGGATCGCCCAGTTGGCGCCTGCCTGGCGGAGTTCGTCGACGCTGAAGTTGCCGGTGGCGACGCCTACCACCTCGATGCCGGCGCCGTGGCCGGCGGCGACGTCGCGGGGGGTGTCGCCGACGGAGATCGCGTTGCCGCTGGCGAGGACGCCGCCGGAGACGAGCCTGCCGCGCTCCAGCGCGTGGCGGGTCAGCTCGGTGCGCTGGTTCGAGTCGGAGCCGTAGCCGCCGAAGGAGAAGAAGCGATTGAGACCGCCGCGGGCGAGCTTGATGTGGGCGGCGGCCTCGACGTTGCCGGTGGTGAGGCCGAGCAGGTGCCCGGCGTCGACCAGCCGCTCCAGCAGCTCCTCGATCCCCGGCATCACCCGGTAGCCGTCGGACTGGTCGATCGCGGCCGAGAGGTGGCGCAGGTAGTGCCCCATCGCCGCCGCCAGCTCCTGGGGGTTGGGATCGCGGCCGAGGATGTTCTGCAGCGCCACCCGCCCCACTTCGGGGTCGGTCATCCCCGACTCGGTCACCTCGCGGATGTCGAGCGGCTTGCCGTAGAGCTCGACGAAGGCCCGCTTCCAGGCCTCCCCACCGGCGCCGCCGGTGGTGATCAGCGTGCCGTCGATGTCGAAAAGGATGGCCTCGATCACTGCGCGCCAGAGTATCCACGGCAGGAGGTCGGTGCTTCGGATGAAGACTCACAGCATTCCTAAATGTCCCCAGTCTTCTAGGATGCCGCGCAGTTTCCGCACATAGGGAGGAAGAACTGATGGCAGAAGAGTCACCTGCTGGGTGGCATCCAGATCCGCAGGACGCCGCATTTCTCCGGTGGTGGGATGGAGAGACCTGGACGGATCAACGCAAACCGCGTCAACCCACGGGAGCTGTCCCGAGCAACGATGCTGAGTCGAGCGAGGGCATGAGCGGACTCGCAATCACGGGATTCGTGTTGGCGATCCTGTTCCCGATAGTCGGCTTCTTGATGGGCCTGGCGATGATCGCGGGCCGCCGCCAACACGGCGCAGCGGTGTTGATCACCTCGATAGTCGCCTTCATGATCTGGCTCGCCATCATCACGGGATAAGAGGAGCGAGGCATGTCTGCAGACCGACCTGACCTGATTACGCCTGAGACCCATCCCGATGAGCAGTGAAAGCGAGGCTTGCCGATTTGGATCCTTGCCCAGGTCGCCCCTGACGGCCTCCAGTGACGATCCCGGTCAGTGCTCGCCCTCGAGCAGGTCTTTCTGGGCGAGGGTGTAGAGCAGCGCCAGGGATGGGAGGACGAGGACGGCGGCTACCGCGAAGACGATGAAGATGATCGTCATCGTCGGGTCGGGGGCGGCGGCCTGGTCGATGCGGAGGCTGGTCGGCAGCAGGTAGGGAAACTGGGCGACGCCCCAGCCCCAGATCACCGCGATCACGGCGCCGGCGGCGAGTGGGCGCAGGGGGCGGCGGCGGCGCAGCAGGACCGCCAGCAGGGCGGCGCCGCAGAGGAGGGAGAGGACGACCAGGGGCAGGCCCTCCGCGGTGAGGCGGTCGAAGACGTAACGGGCTTCGCCGTGGAGGGCGATGAGGCCACCGATCGCGAAGGCGCCCGCCACCACCGCGGCGCCGAGCGCCCGGCGTTGGAAGTAGCGCTCCATCTCCGCATCGCCGCCGCGGCGGGCGTCGCCGACGAGGAAGACCGCGGCGAGGTAGGCGCCGGTGGCGACGAACATCGCCCCGATCAGGAGCGGCAGCGGCTGCAGCCAGGAGGAGAAGGCGTCGCCGTTGCCCGCGGCGGGGACGTTGCCGGCGGCGATCGCGCCGACCACCGTGCCCATGAAGAAGGGGG
>DATHFL010000187.1:0-3026 GCA_035318125.1 Solirubrobacterales bacterium
TAGAGCACCTGCGCGCCGGCTCACCTGCGTAGCGGAGCCGGCGCGACAAGCGCTTAGCGGTTAGTCGACATCGAGGTAGTCGGGCGTGGTGATTTTGTAGCTGGCTGTCCATTGAGCGGTTGAACCGCAGAAGATGCCGCCGCTGCCGCCAGTCCGCGGCAGTGCGGCTTCGACGTCAATTTTGGCTGTGCCCCCAGTGTTGCGGCTGCCTGTGAGCGTGCCGATGTCGGTGTTGGTGGTGCTGTAGATGCAGGTGAGACCGACCTGTGTGAACTTTATTTCGATCACGGCGACAGTCGATGTGACTGTGCCGTTGCCATTACTGCTGGCTCCTTGTGTATGAATTGCCAGTTCGCCCGGCAATTGGACTATTACGTCATTGGACCCACATTCTTCAAACGTGAGTTTTTTGACTTCTCCCCCAACTGTGCCTTCGCCACCGGTTGGGTTGACCGTTCCTTCAATTGTTGATTTGCAGATAGCTGTGTCTGGACCATGAATAACTACAGTCCCTTCGGATTCAGCATGAATCGCTCCTTCGTAGGACGGAGCCTGTGTGAGCGTGGTTGCCGAGGCGATGCTGGTGGAGGCCAGCAGGGCAGCCATGCTCAAGGCAACAAGAACTAACGTCTTGGAGTACTTCATTTCTCTCTCCTTGGGTGAGGCGCAGGGCGCCGTTTGAACCTCCTTTGCCTACAGGGCCAAAGAGCTCCAATCAAAAACAGCTGAGTTTTGGTATCAGTCGTGCAGTGCCGGCGTCGCCGCGCTCCGCAGCGCTCCTGCCGAGGCGATGACGACGAGGGCGATCGCGATTACCTCTTGCGTCGCCAGGCCTTGCGAGAGGGCGAGGAAGCCGATCGCTGCCGCTACTGCTGGCTCCAGGCTCATAAAAACCCCGAAGACCGCCTGGGGGAGGCGGCGCAGGGCCTCCATCTCGAAGACGTAGGGGACGGCGGTGCTGAGGACGCCGACTGCGGCGCCTATGAGGAGGTGGGAGGTGGTGAGGATCTCGTGGCCCTGGGCGATCCCGAACGGCGCCACCAGGAGGGCGGAGATCACCGCCGCCATCGTCGCCCCGCCCACCCCCGGGTCCCGCGCCCCGACCCGGGCACTCTGGAGGATGTAGGCGGCCCAGAAGAGGCCGGCGGTCAGCGCCAGCGCCACGCCGAGCGCGTCGACTCCCTCGCCGCTTCCGTCGGAGAGGAGGACGATGCCGACCGCGGCGAGCAGGGCCCAGAGCAGGTCGCGTCGCCGCCGGGAGCCGAAGAGCGCTACTCCGAGCGGCCCGACGAACTCGAGCGTGACCGTGATCCCGAGCGGCAGTCGGTCCAGCGCCGCGTAGAAGAAGAGGTTCACCCCGGCCACCGCGACCCCGAGCAGGACGACGTCGCGGTGCGGCCACTCGCGCCGCCGCAGCGGCGCCCCCCGGGTCAGCGCCAGCAGCGCCAGCGCCCCGAAGAGGGCTCGCAGGAAGACCGCCCCCGCCGGCCCGATCTCGTCGAAGAGGCTGGTCGCCAGCGCTGCCCCGCACTGGACCGAGACGATCGAGGCCAGCACCAGCAGGCCGGCGCCGCGGGCACGCTGGTGGGCTGAGGTCGATGCCCCCATCGGCGGATTTTGATCCATGCCGGTCGCACCTCCCGTAGGGGGAACTGAGCAAGCGACCAGGAGGCGACTCGGAATGGCTGACAGCAAGCAACTCGCAAACCCCCTCTCGCGGCGCCGCTTCCTGGCGGTCGGCGGCGGCTCGACCGCGCTCGCGGCTGTCCTCGCCGCCTGCGGCGAGGACGGCGGCACGACCACGACCAACGCGACGATGGGCTCCGGCGGGAGCGGCGAAACCGCCCGGTTCGGCAAGGGCGACGTCGGCATCCTCAACTACGCGCTGACCCTCGAGTACCTGGAGGCAGCCTTCTACGCCGACGTGGTCAAGAGCGGCCTCTTCAAGGGCTCCGACCTGGAGACGATCCGCAAGTTCGGCCGCGAGGAGGAAGAACACGTGCAGGCGCTGACCCAGGCGGTGAAGTCGCTCGGCGGCAAGCCGGCGCCGAAGCCGAAGACCGAATTCCCGCTGAAGAGCGCCAAGTCGGTGCTGGAACTGGCGGGGACGGTGGAGAACCTCGGCGCCGCCGCCTACCTCGGGCAGGCCGCCAACATCGAGAGCCCGGAAGTGCTGGCGAGCGCGCTGGCGATCCACAGCGTCGAGGGCCGCCACGCCGCCGCCCTCAACACCCTGCTGGGCGAGTCGATCGCCCCCGACGGCGCCTTCGCGGTGCCGGCGGACGCACAGACCGTCCTCGAGTCGGTCGAACCGTTCATCGTCGGCTGAGGCCGTCGCGACCCGAAAGGAGCAGCGCCATGAGCAGCGAGCAGATCCACGTCGACGTCGAGGACGGCGACCTCACCCGCGGCGAGGTGATCCTGAAGGGGGCGCTGGCCGCCGGCGCCGCCTACGGCACGCTCGCCGTCGGCCCCTACGTCCGCCGCGCCCTCGCCAAGTCCGGCGGCGGCGACGTCGACATCCTCAACTTCGCCCTCACCCTCGAGTACCTGGAGGCGAGGTTCTACGCAGAGGCGAAGAGCAGGGCGGGGGCGAGCGGCGAGCTGAAGGCCCTCGTCGACCTGCTCGCCAAAGACGAGCAGCAGCACGTCGAAGCGCTGGCCGGGACGATCAAGAAGCTCGGCGGCAAGCCGGTCGCGGAGCCGAAGTTCGACTTCGCCTACGGCGACACCGCCGGCTTCCTGGAGCTGGCACAGACCTTCGAGGACACCGGCGTCAGCGCCTACAACGGCGCCGCGCCGATGATCAAGTCGAAGGAAGTGCTCACCGCGGCCGGCAGCATCGTCCAGGTCGAGGCTCGCCACGCAGCGGCGATCCGGCTGCAGAACGACGCCGAACCATCGCCGGCGGCATTCGACCAGCCGCTCGGCGAGGCGCAGGTGCTGAAGGCCGTCGAACCGTTCATCGTTTAGGCGGCGAATGGCGGTAAGGCGAGAGAAGGCGGAGCGGCTGGCCGACGAGGAGC
>DATHFL010000188.1:0-2406 GCA_035318125.1 Solirubrobacterales bacterium
GCGATGGCGGCGGCGATCGCCGGCGACGGTCCTCCCGGCGCCTACAACCTCGCCGGCGAGGGGCTGGTGGGCTTCGGCGACGTTGCCCACTCCCTCGGCTGGCGCTCGGTCCCCGTCCCCGGGCCCGCGGTCAGCCTC
Organism: Solirubrobacterales bacterium; assembly: GCA_035318125.1. Classification (GTDB taxonomy): domain Bacteria; phylum Actinomycetota; class Thermoleophilia; order Solirubrobacterales; family 70-9; genus VAYN01. The sequence continues at coordinate 139 of DATHFL010000188.1, forward strand.
GGCAGCACCGTCGCCCGCCGCCTCGCCTTCGCCTCGACCAAGCTGGAGTGGGCGGCGGCGCTGGAGACGCCGGTCCTGATGGGCACCGCCAAAGCGCGCCGCGAGCTCGGCTGGGAGCCCCGGCACGACGCCCTCGAGACCCTCGAGGAAACCGTCGAGGGCGCCCGCGCGAAAGGCCTGCTGAATTAGGCGATGACGGTCAGCGCGGCGGGATCGATCCGCAGCTCGACCCGCTCGCGCTCGCCGATGTAGTCGCCGTCGACCTGGAGCGGGAACGGCCGCGGCGCGCCGTTCTTGTCCTTCGAGGCGGTCGTCAGCACGGCGTGGGTGACGTCGTCGAAGTGGGTGACCTGGCGGTGGCGGGCGGCGGGGCGGCTCTCGCTGAAGAGGCGACTGATCAGCGTTGGCATGTCGCGCTGCGCCGCCCGCTTCAGGACCGCCATTGAGAGGGTGCCGTCGTCGATCGCGATCCCCTCGCAGACGCGGATCGGGCGGCTGGCGAAGTAGGTGAAGGGGTCGGAGTTCTGGACGATCGAGGTGACGCCCTCGGCCGGCTCGCGCCCATCGACCTCCGCCCGCACGCGGATCGGGTTGACCAGGTACTTGCGGTAGAAGCCCGAGATCCCGGCCCAGCTGTAGTAGTAGGGGCCGGCGGTCGCCTTCAGCTTCGGGTTGGCGTCGACCCGGCGGACGACGGTGGCGTCGATCCCGACCCCGCAGGAGAAGACGAAGTGGCGGTCGTCCACGATCCCGAGGTCGATTTTGCGCGGCTTCCAGTCGTCGGCGAGCGAGAGCAGGTGCTCGGTCGCGTCGACGACGTCGTTGGGGATCCCGAGCGTGCGGCAGACCACGTTGGTCGAGCCCCCCGGCAGGATCCCCACCGGCAGGTCGGTCCCGGCCAGCCCGTTGGCGACCTCGTTCAGCGTCCCGTCGCCGCCGAAGGCGACGACCACGTCGTAGCCCCCGTCCTGCGCCTCACGCCCGATCTCAGTCGCGTGGTTCTGCGCCTGGGTCGAGACGGCTTCGACGTCGAACCGCCCCTGCAGCGCGTAGACCACCAGGTTCTTCAGCCGATCGGAGACCGTCGTCGCGTAAGGGTTGACGATGATCAGCATCCGTTTCTTGGCCGGTTTGCGCCGGCGAATGGGGCGGAGCTGCGCGGTCACGGACGCTGCACCCTAATGCCGCTGCGCTTTCCCTAGGCTGCCGCCGATGATCGACAGGCGCGAGCTGGGGGCGATCTTTCTCGGCGGGGCGCTGGGGGCGCTGCTGCGGGCGGGGCTGGCGGAAGCGTTCCCGGTCGGAGAGGCGGACTGGCCGTGGGTCACCTTCGCGGTCAATGTGGTTGGCGCCGCGCTGCTCGGCTACTGGTACACGACCGTGTCGCACACGAGCTACCGGCGGCCGCTGCTGACGACCGGTTTCTGCGGTGCCCTGACGACCTTCTCGACCGTCCAGCTGGAGCTGGTGGAGATGATCGACGCCGGCCGGGTGGGGCTCGCCAGTCTCTACCTCGCGGTCAGTCTTGCGGCCGGTCTGGCGGGGGTACAGGCGGCGACCGCCGCCGCGCGCAGGGCGGAGACCACGTGAGCCTGATCGTCTGGGCAGGGGTCGGGGTCCTCGGGGGTTGTGGCGCCCTCGCCCGCTTCGGGCTCACCCTGCTCGTCGCCGACCGCCTGCACCCGCACCTCCCGCTCGGCACCCTGGCGGTCAACGTCAGCGGTGCCTTCCTGCTCGGTCTGCTGGCCGGGGCGGGGGCCGGCGGGGACGCGCGGCTGCTGCTCGGCGCCGGCGCGCTCGGCTCCTACACGACCTTCTCGGCCTGGATGCTGGAGACGCAGCGGGTCGAGGAGGCTGGCAAACGGCGAATCGCGGTCACGAACGTCGTGCTGAGCGTCGCCCTCGGCCTTGCCGCCGCCGCCCTCGGGCGCGCGCTCGGCCAGCAGCTCTAGCGGTGTCGCCTTTGTTCGGCTATTTCGAACAAAAGCGACACTAGGTCGCCTCGTAGCGGATCACCGAGCCGTCGTCGACCTCGCGCACCCGGCCTTCGTTGACCAGGAGGTCGGCGTGGCCGATCACCTCGGAGAGGGTGAGGAAGGCCTGGGTGACGGCGACGTTGCCCCAGAGCGCCTGCGCCAGTTCGTAGCCGGTGCGCGGTCGCTCGGCGATCAGGCGGTGGAGCTTCTCCTTGCGGCGGTCGTAGGAGGCCAGGCGCGAGTCGATCAGCTCGACGTGGTCGGTGATCGGCTCGCCGTGGCCGGGGAGGAC
>DATHFL010000189.1:0-4545 GCA_035318125.1 Solirubrobacterales bacterium
CGAGCGTGGATTCGCGATCGTCGCCGACGTCATCACAAAACGCGGTTGTGTGCCGTAGGCCTGCGCGAGGCGGCGCAGCCGGCGCAGCACGTTGGCCACGTGCGAGCCGAACACGCCCCGGTACACGTGCGCCTCGTCGACCACGATCCAGGCCAGGTTGGCCAGCACGTCGCCCCAGTTGCGGTGGTTGGGCAGCACTCCCACGTGCAGCATGTCCGGGTTGGTCAGGATCAGGTTCGAGCGCTGGCGAACGGCGCGCCGCTCCTCGCGCGGCGTGTCGCCGTCGTAGATCGCGTGGCGCAGGAAGCCGCCGCCCAGCTCCGACAGCTTGCGCGCCTGGTCCTGGGCCAGCGCCTTGGTCGGGTAGAGGTAGAGAGCGCGCGCCTTCGGCTGCGCCGCGATCGCGTCAAGCACCGGCAGGTTGAAGGCGAGGCTCTTACCGGAGGCGGTGCCGCTGGTGATCACCAGGTTCTCCTCGGCGGCCGCCTCGAAGGCGGCGAGCTGGTGGGTGTAGAGGGAGTCGATCCCGACCCGCCCCAGCGCCTCGGCGAGGCCCGGATGGAGCTCCGCCGGCAGCGGCGCCGGACGCGAGCGCCGCTCCTCCTCGGCCGCCTCGGCGACGATCCGCCCGTCGCGCCGCGCGGGGTCGATGGCCACCGCCCAATCGGACGAGAGCAGGCTGGCGGCCCCACGGGCCGTCATGCGGCGTCCTCAGTCGCCCGAATAGCGCTGCTATTCGGGCTCCCTGCGTCCTTGCCTGACGGCCCGTGGACCTCGCCAGCCGCTACGCGGACAATCTCCCCGGCCACTCGCAGCGCCTGCAGGGAGCTGGGGTCGTGGATGCGGAGGACGTCGGCGCCCTCGCGGACCGCGAGGGTGACCGCGGCGACCGTCCCCCACTCGCGCTCGCGGGCCGGCAGGCGGCCCTCCCACGAGCCCGCCAGGACGGCGCCGATGAAGTCCTTGCGGGAGAGGGAGACGTAGAGGGGCAGGCCGAGCGCGCGCAGCTCGCCGAGCCGCCGCAGGATCTCCAGGTCCTGCTCGGGGCTGAGGTCGAAGTCGAGTCCGGGGTCGATGGCGATCTGCTCCTCCGCCACCCCAAGGTTCCGGGCCAGCTCGACTCTCCCCTCGAACCAGGCGCGCAGATGGTCGACCACGTCGCCGTACTCGCGCCACGGCCGGTCGACCCGCGGCGGCCCCTCGATGTGCATCAGCACGTAACCGCAGCCGCTCTCCGCCACCAGCTCGAACATCTCCTCGCAACCGCCGGAGATGTCGTTGACGATCTCAGCCCCCGCCGCCAGCGCCCGCCGCGCCACCTCGACCGAAAAGGTGTCAGCAGAGACGGGCAGGGGATCATCGTTTCCAGCATCGTCCTCGCCAGAGCGAGGAAAAGGGTGGAAACGACGCGGCAGCTGGGCGACCAGGCCTTCGATCGCCGGGACCAGCGCCGCGGCCTCGTCCTCGGGCGGGACCGGGGGACCGGCCTTCGCCGCGACGGCGCCGACGTCGAGCATGTCGAAGCCCGCCTCGGCCAGCGCCAGGCCGTCGGCGACCGCCTGCTCGGGGGTACCGCTGCGAGCCCCCTCGAACATCGAGTCGACGGTGACGTTGACGATCCCCGCCCCCAGCGGGCGCGACAGATCGAGGGTCCGGTCGGCGAGCCTCCACTCCACGCCGCTACGGTAGCGACCGCGCCGATGCCGCTCCGCTGCGTCTACACCGATCTCGACGGGACCCTGCTCGGGCGGGGCAGCGCCCTCTTCCGCGACGCCGAGGGCGGCTTCAGCCTCGCCCAGGCGCGGGCGCTGGAGGCCTGCCACCGGGCCGGGGCCGAGGTCGTGATCATGTCCGGCCGCCGCGAGCCCCAGGTCCACGAGGCGGCGCGGCTGATGGGCCAGACCTCCTACATCTACGAGGCCGGCTGCGCCTTCGCGATCGACGGCGAGACGACGCTGATGACCGGCGAGATGGCGCCGAACGAGGACGGCACGATCTACGAGCAGATCGAGGCGCGGGAGATCCCCAAGCGCCTCTTCGAGCACTTCGAGGGGCGGCTGGAGTACCACTCCCCCTGGCACCACGGCCGCGTACTCTCCCACCTCTTCCGCGGCAAGGTCGACGTCGAGGAGGCAAACGCGCTCCTGCGCGAGTGGGAGAGCGACGACCTGCGGCTGCTCGACAACGGCGCGATCGGGCGGCCGATGCCGGCGATCGAGGGCCGCACCCACGCCTACCACCTGGTCCCGAAGCAGGTCAGCAAGGCGGCGGCGGTCGCCGGGCACGCCCGCGCCCGCGGCTACGACCCGGCCGAGTGCATCGCCGTCGGCGACTCGATCGAGGATCTCGAGGTGGCGGCGGCGGTCGGCCGCTTCTTCGTCGTCGCCAACGGCCCCGAGCACGACCCCGGCCTGCGCGCCGCGCTGCCGAGCTGGGACAACGTCACCGTCACCGAGGGCAGCATGGGAGACGGCTTCTACGAGGCGGTCGTCTCGAGCCTGATGGAAGGCCGCTGAGCTTCACTAATATCGGCGGCCATGGAGCAGGCCACCGTCGCCGAGCAGGAGTACCTGGAGATCATGTTCTGGCTGGAGGAGGCCGGGCTGCCGATGACCGGCGCCAACATCGCCCGCGCGATGCAGCTCTCGCCCCCGACCGTGCACGAAATGATCGGCCGCCTGGTCGACGACGGCTACGTCGGGCGCAACGCCGACAAATCGCTCGCCTTCACCGAGTCCGGCCGCGAGCACGCCAGCCACATCGTCCGCCGCCACCGGATGATCGAGCGCTTCCTCACCGACGTCCTCGGCATCCCCTGGGACGAGGTGCACGAGGAGGCGGAGCGGATCGAGCACGCGATGTCGCCGGTCCTGGAGGAGCGGATGCGGGCGGCGATCGGCGACGCGACCACCTGCCCGCACGGGCACCCGATCGTCGAGGGAGCGCGTGAGCAGGGGGCGCTCCTGGCCGACGTCGAGGTCGGCGCCGCGGTCACCGTGCTGCGCTTCGAGAACGAGGCCGAGGAGCTGCTCCACTACCTCAAGGGCGCCGGACTGCACCCGGGCCTGGAGGGCAAGGTCGAGACTTCCGACGACGAGCGCGTCGTCATCGCCTCCGCCGACGGCGGCCACGAGGTCAGCCGCAGCGTCGCCGAGACCGTCTCGGTCCGCGCCGACCCGGCGCCGCCCCCGCGCGCGGCGATCCCGGAGCAGCTCGTTCTCTCGAACGACCGTTACGGCCGTTAGACGCCTGCAAACCGGCGCCCGGCGGCGTCCTCGGTCGCTCGTGTGCAGAGCACACCACGCTCCCTGCGTCCTTGCCGGGCTTGGTTTTCGCCGTCTAACCGGGTACTGCCATCGCGACGATCGGCTTCGAGGTCGGCGCCTCGCTGCCGCCGCGCGGCTCCCTGGTGACCATCACTTCTTCGACGCCGCTCATGTCGGCGATCGTCGTCTCGGCCTCGCCGTGGCGGTCGGGGACGAACAGCGCCGGCACCGCTTCGACCTCGCCTTCACGCAGCACCCATGCCTCCAGCACCCTGTCCTGCGGGAGCTGATCGACGTTGGAGAGGTGGAGCGTGCCCCCCCCGCCTTCGCTCACCATTTTCACGGTGACGCCGCTGGCCTGGCGGGAGACGACGGTTTCGCCGCCGCTCTCGCCGGACCCGTCCCGCCCGACCTCGTAGCCGACGACGCCGGCGACCAGCAGGGCGATCGCCGCGAAGCCGACCGCCGGCTTCAGCGGCCAGCGGCGAGGCCGGAAGCGCCTAGGCTCGGCGGAGGCCGGCGCCGCCTCCGCCCGCACCTCGGCCATCAGGCTCTCGCGCAGGCTCCGCGGCGGCTGCTGGCGCTCGACCGACTCCGGCAGCGAGTGGACGGCCGGCCGCAGCCAGCGCATCTCCTCGCAGCAGCGCTCGCAGCCCTCGAGGTGGCGCTCCAGCGCCGCCGCCTCGCCCGGCTCCAGCGCCCCGAGCAGGTAGGCGGCGAGGTCCTCGCTCCAGCGGCTGTGGTCGTTCGTGGTCATGCCAGGCCCTCCGCGAGCTCGCCGCGGATCTTCTCCAGTCCCAGGCGCATTCTCCCCTTCACGGTCCCCATCGGCAGCCCGAGGATCTCGGCGATCTCCGAGTGGCTGAAGCCGCCGAAGTAGGCGAGCTCGATCACCTTCGACTGCTCGCCGGGCAGCTTGCCGAGGGCGCCGCGCACCTCGCCGGCGGTCTCGCGCCGCAGCGCCTCCTCCTCGGTCCGCTCCGCGGCCGGGCGCTGCTCCAGCGCCGCCTCGTCGTCGAAGTCGAGCTTCGGCGCCTTGCCGGCCTTGCTGCGGAGGAAGTCGATCGCCCGGTTGCGGACGACGCTGAGCAGCCAGGAGCGGACGCTGCCGCGAGCGGCGTCGAAGCGGGCGCCGCTGCGCCAGACGCTGATGAACGCCTCCTGCGTCACTTCCTCGGCGGCGGCGCGATTGCCGACGATCCTGTAGGCGAGCGAGTAGGCGGCGCCGCCGTGGCGGTCGTAGAGGACCTCGAACGCCTCCGGGTCCTGGCGGCCGACG
>DATHFL010000190.1:0-2289 GCA_035318125.1 Solirubrobacterales bacterium
GGTCGGCGAGCTTCGAGGCCTCCTCGATCGCCGCCAGCTCCCCCGCGTCCTTGACCCGGCGCAACTCCTCGACCCGGCCGCCGGCGGCGACCATCTCGACCCCGTCGGGCAGTTTCTCGGTCAGTTTCTCCAGCAGCCGCACCGACATGTGGTCGTCCTCGAAGCCGACCCGGCCCTGCAGGCGCTCGGCGATCCCGCCCAGCCAGTCGTTGGCGACGGTCACCGTCTCCCAGCCCTCGACCTCGGTTTCGGCGCGCTCGGTATAACGGAAATCGGTGAGAAAAAGGCGCAGTCCCTTACCGCAAATACAAGCCCCATTCGTGCCGGTGAAGCCGGTCAGATAGCGGATGTTGACGAGGTTGGTGACCAGCATCCGGTCGAGCTCGCGCTCGGCCAGCTGCTTTTCGAGCCGCTCGCCGCGGCCGCGCATCAGCCGGCGACCCCGAGCTCGCGCGCGAGCAGCTCCAGCGCCTCGCGGTAGCCCTCGGGGCCCTTGCCGGAGATCTTCGCGAGGACGAGGCCGTCGAAGACCGAGAGCCGGCGCCAGTCGTCGCGCGCCTCGACGTCGGAGAGGTGCACCTCGACCGCCGGCAGCTTGGCCAGCTCCAGCGCGTCGGCGATCGCGCGGCTGTAGTGGGTCCAGGCGCCGGCGTTGACGATCGCCGCGTCGGCGAGGTCGGCCGAGCGGTGCAGGTATTCGCAGAACTCGCCCTCGGCGTTGGTCTGGAAGTAGATCGGTTCGAGATCCAGCGCCCGCGCCCAGCCCGAGATCTTCGCCTCCAGCTCGGCCAGCGAGAGGCCGCCGTAGACGCTCGGGTCGCGCCGCTCCAGCACGTCGAAGTTGACGCCGTGCAGGACGGCGACACGGTTGCTGACGCTCGGCATCAGTAGAGCTCCTCCACGGCTGCCCTGACCTTAGCCGGGTCGACCAGCTGCCCGGTGCGGGGCTGGCCCGGCTCGGAGAGGAGGACGAAGCCGACCCCGGCGGCGGTCCGCTTCTTGTCGCGCTGGAGGATCTCCAGCACTTCCTCGACCCGAATATCAGAGTTGAGCTGGGTGGGAAGGGCGTGAATCTCGAGGATCTCCCGCACCTCGGCTTCGAGCTCGTCGGCGTCGGAAAGCTTCAGCGCGGCGAGAAGGCCGAGCCCGATCGCTTCGCCATGCCGGTACTCGTAGGCACTAGCGGTCTCTATGGCGTGTCCGACGGTGTGCCCGAGGTTAAGAACGTGGCGCAATCCCCCATCGCGCTCGTCGGCGGCAACGATCCCGCACTTGTAGCGGGCGCAGGCGAAGACGACGTCGTCGAGCTCATACGGATCGAGGGTCTTGAGGTTGCGCACCCGCTCCCAGAACGATCCGCCTGCGAGCAGCGCCGTCTTCAGGACCTCGACGAATCCGGAAGCCAGCTCGAGTGCCGGCAAAGTCTGGAGCATGGCGGTATCGGTGATGACTTCGGCCGGCATGTGGTAGGCCCCCACGTAGTTCTTGGCACCCTCTAAGTCAACCCCGGTCTTGCCTCCGTAGGCGGAATCGACCTGGGCGACCAGGCTCGTCGGGACGTGGACCACCGGCACCCCCCGCTGATAGACGTGGGCGCAAAATCCGGCCAAATCTCCCACCACGCCGCCGCCGACCGCGACGACATGGTCTTCGCGGGTCATTCCCGCTTCCGCCCAGGCGACCATTATCTGCTCCACCTCCTCCAGGGTCTTGGAGAGCTCTCCCGGCTCGATCTCTATCTGCATCTCCGACGCCGGAATCTTCTCTTCGAGGACACGGGCAATGTGGCGGTCCGTGATGCAGAAGCGCCGACCCCCCAGCGGCCAGTAGCGCAGGGTCCGATACAACGCGCCAAATCCGACGTACACGGGGTAGTCCCCCGACCTGCTGGTCGCCCAGAGAAGCTTTGCCTTTTGCGGGTCCGCCAACGATTGGATAGCCGGCAGCGCCCTCGCAACCACGTCGCGGTCGGCCATCGGCACCACCGCATCGGCCAGCTCCTCGTAGAGCGGGAGGCGCTCGGCGAGCAGGCGCTCGACGTCCTCGCGGCTGGTCGCCAGCGGCCGGTCGCTGTTGGCGATCCGCCGCCAGGCCTCGTTGGAGTCGACCTCCAGCCAGACGACGACGTGGCGGTCGAGCGCGGCGCGGATCCGCTCCGAGAGGACGCTGCCGCCGCCGAGCGCGATCGCGCCGCCGTCGGCCCGCTCCAGCAGCGAGCCGACGACCTCGGCCTCGCGCGCCCGGAACGCCTCCTCCCCGTCCTCCCCGAAGGCCTCGCGGATCGGCTTG
>DATHFL010000191.1:0-7383 GCA_035318125.1 Solirubrobacterales bacterium
CGAGATCCCCTGGGAGCTCGAGCAGGCGGCACAGGTCGATGGCGCCACCCCGTTCCAGGCGTTCACGAAGGTAATCGTGCCGCTGGCGGCGCCGGGCGTCTTCACCGCCGCGATCCTCGTCTTCATCTTCTGCTGGAACGACTTCCTCTTCGCGATCTCGCTGACCAGCTCGGATGCGTCGCGGACCGTCCCCGCCGCCCTTGCCTTCTTCACCGGCGAATCGTCGTTCACCGCGCCGACCGGGAGCATCGCCGCCGCCGCGGTGGTGGTGACGGTGCCGATCATCGTCTTCGTCCTCTTCTTCCAGCGCCGAATCGTCGCCGGGCTCACCGCCGGCGCCGTCAAGGGATAAGGAGCAAACCGATGTCAGAGATAGTCCTCGACGGAGTCACCAAGGTCTTCCCCGACGGCTTCGAAGCCGTCAAAGACATCAACCTCGACATCGAGGACGGGGAGTTCATGATCCTCGTCGGCCCCTCCGGCTGCGGCAAGTCGACCGCGCTGCGGATGATCGCCGGCCTCGAGGACATCTCCAGCGGCGAGCTGAAGATCGGCGGCGAGACCGTCAACGACCGCTCCCCGAAAGACCGCGACATCGCGATGGTCTTCCAGAACTACGCGCTCTACCCGCACATGACCGTGCGCGAGAACATGGGCTTCGCGCTGAAGCTCGCCGGCGCGGACAAGGAGGAGCTCAACCGCAAGGTCGAGGAGGCGGCGCGCACGCTCGACCTCGAGCAGCACCTCGACCGCCGTCCCGCCAACCTCTCCGGCGGCCAGCGCCAGCGGGTGGCGATGGGGCGGGCGATCGTCCGCGACCCGAAGGCGTTCCTGATGGACGAGCCGCTCTCCAACCTCGACGCGAAGCTGCGGGTGCAGATGCGGACCGAGGTGGCGCGGCTGCAGTCGAAGCTGGAAACGACCACGGTCTACGTCACCCACGACCAAACCGAGGCGATGACCCTCGGCGACCGGGTGGCGGTGATGCGGGCGGGGTCCCTGCAGCAGGTCGGCACCCCGGCCGAGCTCTACGACAACCCGGTCAACCTCTTCGTCGCCGGCTTCATCGGCTCGCCGGCGATGAACTTCATGCCGGGGGAGATCGGCGGCGGCAAGCTGGTGCTGCCGATCGGCGAGGTCGACGCTGGCGACCTGGGCATCGAGCGGGGCGATGGCACGGTGATCGCCGGGATGCGGCCGGAGAACTTCGAGGACGTGGCGGTGATCGGCGACCTCAAGGAGGAGCGGGGAATCACCTTCGAGGCCGAGATCGACCTCGTCGAGTCGCTCGGCTCAGACCTCTACGCCTACTTCCACATCGAGTCCGCAGGGGTCCAGTCCGACCAGCTCGCCGACATCGTCGAGGAGAGCCTCGAGGAAACCGGCGCCGGTGAAATCCGCGAGGGCCACGAGCAGATCGTCGCCCGGCTCGACCCGACCAGCAAAGTCCGTCGTCGCGAAACGGCCGAGCTCTGGGCCGATACCTCGAAGCTGCACCTCTTCGACCCCGAGAGCGGCGAGAGCCTGCGCCGCGACTCAGGCGGCGCCGGCGACCAGGGCTGACATCAGCTCGGCGGCCTGCTTGTCGTCGAGGCCCTGAGCGCGGGTGAGGTCCTGCCAGGTGCGGAAGGCGACGGCGTGGCCGATCGCGGCGCGGGTGCGGTCGCGGGCCTTGCCGCGCAGGCCCCTTCCCCGCATCAGGATCTCGGTGACGAACGCGAGGAGCTGGTGGAAGGGCGCGAACAGCTCGGCGACGATCGGCACCGTCCTTTCGTCGCGCAGGAGCTTGTCGAGCATCCCCTCGGTGCGGCGGTAGTAGGCGTAGAGCTCGCCGAGCGCGACCGCGAGCCGCCGGTCGGGGTCGTCGATCTTCTCCCAGAGGGAGACGTCGGGCGGGGGGTTCTCCGCCAGCCAGTGGGCGGAGCAGGCGCCGAACAGCGCCTCCTCGTCGGGAAAGTGGCGGTAGACGGTCGAGCGGGGGACGCCGGCGTGCTCGGCGACGGCCTTCATCGAGGTGCGGGCGGGGCCGAGGCTGCCGTGCAGCTCGACCGCGCTTTCGGTGATCCGCTGCCGCGTCTGCGCCTCCAGTTCGGCGCGGCGCTTCATCTTGTAGGGACGCTTTTTATCGGACATATCTGTAGCGCCAATCTTGACAGACGGACCGGAGCCTGTCTATAGTTTCGCGCAACACTTCTGTACTACGAAAAGGAGAGAACGATGGCAACGGTGATCGGTCCCAACGACGGCAAGCTCGGCTTCCTCGGCAGCATCGGGGTGCGGTTCATGATCGACGGCGAGGAGGCCGGCGGCGACTTCTCGCTGGTCGAACACCCAATGCCCCCGCGGGCGCTGGCGGCGCCGCTGCACCGGCACACCCGCGAGGACGAGTACAGCTACGTGCTCGAGGGGCGGATGGGCGCGCTGCTCGGCGACGAGGTCCTGGAGGCCGGGCCCGGCGACCTCGTCTTCAAGCCGCGCGAGCAGTGGCACACCTTCTGGAACGCCGGCGAGGAGCCCTGCCGGATCCTCGAGATCATCGCCCCGGCCGGCTTCGAGCACTTCTTCCGCGAGCTCGACGCGCTCGGCGGCGCGCTCAAAGCCAACCCCGAGGAGCTGGCGGCGCTGAACGAGCGCCACGGCCTGGAAATGAAACCGGAGACGGTCCCGGAGCTGCTGGAGCGCTTCGGTCTACGGATCGGCGAGCAGGCCGAGGTGACGCCCCGCATCCTCGCCTAGCCGCCCATAACCGAGGAAATACCGGGAGTCGGAGGCGGACCGCGCAGTCGCACCGCGTTGCTACCCTCCCCGGGTAGGCACAGGTTGCCTGCGCGTCCGTCTTCAATTTGTGGCGAGGAAACGCGCTTTGACTCCGGATCAGGGGCTCAGCATCGACCGTGAGGGGCCGCGAGAGGAATGCGGCGTCTTCGGCGTATACGCACCCGGCCACGAGGTCGCCCGCCTCGCCTACTTCAGCCTCTACGCGCTGCAGCACCGCGGCCAGGAGTCGGCCGGGATCGCCACCTGCGAGGGCGGGATGATTACGACCCTGCGCGAGGCCGGCCTCGTCTCCCAGGTCTTCGACGAGGAGAAGCTGCGGGCGCTGGAAGGGGACATGGCGATCGGCCACGTCCGCTACTCGACCACCGGCGGCGGCTCCTGGGAGAACGCGCAGCCGATCTGGCGCGACGACGGCCGCGAGGTCGCCCTCGCCCACAACGGCAACCTGACCAACGCGGTCGAGCTTTGGACCGAGCTGAAGGAGCGCGGGCTCGCCTTCCGCGGCACCTCCGACTCGGAGATCATCGCCGCCCTGCTCTCCTCCCACGAGGGGAAGATGATCGAGGACGCGGTCGCCGACGTGATGCCGCGGCTGCGGGGCGCCTACTCGACCGTGGTGATGACCAAGCGGGCGATCGTCGCCTTCCGCGACCCGCACGGGATCCGGCCGCTCAGCCTCGGCCGCCTCGGCGACCGCTTCGTCGTCGCCTCCGAGAGCTGCGCCTTCGACATCATCGGCGCTGAGCTGATGCGCGAGGTGCACCCCGGCGAGATGGTCTCGCTGACCGAGCGCGGGCTGGAGACGCGCCAGGTGGTGAAGGCCGAGCGGCGGGCGAGCTGCGTCTTCGAGCACATCTACTTCTCCCGCCCCGACAGCCGCCTGGAGGGCAAGGTCCTGCAGCAGGCGCGCGGGCGGATGGGTGAGATCCTCTGGCGCGAGGCCCCGGTCGAGGCCGACCTGGTGATCTCGGTGCCGGATTCGGGCAACCCCGCCGCCGCCGGCTTCGCCCGCGCCTCCGGGCTGCCGCGCGACGACGGCCTGATCAAGAACCGCTACGTGGCGCGGACCTTCATCCAGCCGGGGCAGGAGCTGCGCAAGCACGGGCTGCGGCTGAAGTTCAACCCGCTGCCGGAGATCGTCGCCGGCCAGCGCCTGGTCGTCGTCGACGACTCGATCGTCCGCGGCAACACCACGCGGCAGATCGTCGGCATGCTGCGCGACGCCGGCGCCAGCGAGATCCACCTGCGGATCTCGGCACCGCCGATCCGCAACCCCTGCCACTACGGCGTCGACATGTCGACCCGCGAGGAGATGATCGCCCACAACCGCTCGGTCGAGGAGATCGCCGACGAGCTCGAAGCCGACAGCCTCGCCTACCTCTCGATCGCCGGCGTCTACGAGGCGATCGGCGGCGACCCGAGCGAACACTGCGACGCCTGCTTCACCGGCAATTACCCCCTTGGTGATCCCGATGACGCGAACGGCAAATTCGCCCTCGAGACGATCGCCAGCGGAGCCTGACCGGCACCACGTTTGCTCAGCTTTTTCTGATAGGTATCCCTCCGTTAGAGCATAAACGACCCGGTGCTTGCGCACCGAACAAGGAGATGGATACATGAAGTACGTCAAGCTGCTTGGGTTGCTGGCCATCGCCGCAGCCACCCTGATGGCGTTCGCTGGCACCGCCTCGGCGACCACCGCCACATCGCCGAAAGGCACCGTCTACACAGGCACCTACAAAGGCGAAGCGGAGGGGCAGACCACCCTTCATGGACCAGTCACAATCACCTGTGGTCAGTCGACCGTTGAAGGAAGCGTCGAACAGCACGGAAGCGGAGTCACAACGGTGGGCAAAGTCAGCAGCCTGACTTTCACCGAATGCAACAACCACATAACCGTTCTCAAAACGGGCACGCTGGAAGCGCACGCAACCGTGAGCGGCGACAACGCCGACGGCACACTTACATCGACCGGCGCCGAAATCTCAATTCAGCTCACATCTCTCGGGATCACCTGCATATACGGCACCAACAACACTGACATCGGAACCGGAACCCTCACAAGCAGCACCACCACCGGGGGGAATGCGACAGTCGACGTTGCATCGGCGGCGATTCCGCGGACGGGCGGCAGCATCTTCTGCGGCTCGAGCGGCATCTGGACAGGCAGCTACAAAGTCGTAAATCCGAGCACCCTTTACATCGACGAATAGGTCGAGATGGCTGGGCGCGGCCGCCAAGGGCGGCCGCGCCTTGCTTCACCGGGCCTGAATCACATCGAGATCCAGAGCGGTTCCGGGCTTGTGACTGTGTAGAAGCCGTTCCAGTTGGCGTTCCCTGCGGGGCAGAGGACGTTGCCGCCTGTTTTGGTCAGGGTGCCGAACCAGTCGATTGTCGCCATCGGCCCACCTGTGAGGATGCCGGCGTGCCCGGCGTCGTAGAAGCAGTGGGCGCCGATGTTTTTGAAGAACACTGTTATTTCGGTTCCTGTGAACGTCAGTGTCCCGTCGTGCGTCCATTCGGGCAGGTCGATCACTTCGATGTCGAGTGTGCCGGGTTTGACGGTTTTGATTTCGACTTCTTCCGCGCCTTTTTTGCATTCGCCGAAGGTGAGCGCGGCGACGATCGCGCCGAGCGGTATTTCTGTTTCGTGCTCGGTGATCGCGTCGAGTGTCGATTTGTTGCATTCGACGACGCCGAGCGGGGTCGCGATGTTGAGTTTCGTCCCCGCCTCCAGTTCGGCGTGGATTCTCGTTCCCGCCGGGTAGAGGTGGTTCGGTTCGCAGATCGGCAGACCGTTGATTGTTGTTTCCGCTTCGCAGAGCGCCGTGAATGTGGCCGAGGCCGTGCCGGCACCGGCGCTCGCCATCAGCGCCATCGCGGCCACGACCATCAGGCCGAGGATCTTCAGCTTCTTCATCGTTCATTTCTCCCTAATCCGGCAAAAGGCCGGTTTCTGTTCCTTTTTCGGGGCAGAACCCCGCCTGTTCCCATAGCAGGCGGGGGAGGGACAGTCAAGAATTTTTAACCAAACTGACCTGCGCTCAGGCGACGAGCTCCAGCCCGAGCCAGACGATCGCCAGGGAGGCGAGAAGGATCGCCGCCTGCAGAGCGTGCAGCTTCGGCCAGCGCAGGTGCAGCAGGGTGAGGCCGACCACGGCGGCGACCAGTCCCAGCTTCCACTGCAGGGTGGAGCTGCCGAAGAGGTCGTAGTGGGAGGCCATCGCCCAGCCGGTGGCGACGAGGACGCCGAGGGCGACCAGCGAGCCGTAGCCGAAGCGGCGGGCGACCGCCCGCATCCGCTCGCGGTCGGGGTCGTTGCGGAGGATCGGCACCACCGCGATCCCGAAGACCAGCTGGCCGCCGACGAAGAAGGCCATCGCCAGCAGGTGGAGGTAGAGGACCGCTTGCCAGAAGTCCTGTTCGCTCATCCCCAGCACCCTAACCTGCAAATCGTCCCCGGTATGCGGGGACGATTTGCAGTCGCTTGCGCGAAGATGCGGGCGTGAGCTCGTTCCGGATCGTCGTCCTCGCCTCGGGCAGCGGCACCAACCTGCAGGCGATCCTCGACAAGCTCCACGGCCGCGACGGGATCGAGGTCGTCGGCGTGGGATCGGACAAGCCGGAGGCCGGAGCGCTGCAGCGGGGGCGCGACGCCGGGGTCGAGACCGCGGTCTTCGCGACCGCCGACTACGCCGACCGGCCGGCGCGCGACGCGGCGATCGGCGACTGGATCGAGTCGCTCGACGCCGACCTCGTCGTCCTCGCCGGCTACATGCAGCTGCTCAGCACCCCCTTCGTCGAGCGCTTCCGCGGCCGCGTGGTCAACGTCCACCCCGCCCTGCTGCCGGCCTTCCCCGGCCTCGACGCGATCGGCCAGGCGCTCGCCGCCGGGGTCGAGACGACCGGCGTCACCGTCCACTTCGTCGACGAGGGGGTCGACACCGGCCCGGCGATCGCCCAGCGCGAGGTGCCGGTGCCGGCCCGGGTCGCACGCGAGGAGCTGGAGGCGGCGGTCCACGCGGTCGAGCACGAGCTCTACCCGGAGGCGATCCGCATGATCGCGGAGGGCAGAGTTAGGATCGACCCCAGCGACCCGGGGAGGGTCGCGATCGATGACTGAGCCAGCCGCCGACATCCCGCAGGAGAGCGTCGAGGACGGTCAGGTGCGGGTGCGCCGGGCGCTGGTCTCGGTCTCCGACAAGACCGGCGTCGCCGACTTCGCCAAGGGGCTGGCGGCGCTCGGGGTCGAGGTTCTCTCCACCGGCGGCACCGCGACGGCGCTGCGCGAGGCGGGGCTGGAGGTGACCGACGTCTCCGAGTTCACCGGCCAGGAGGAGATCCTCGGCGGCCGGGTGAAGACGCTGCACCCGCGGCTGCACGCGGCGCTGCTGGCGCGGCGCGGCGACCCCGAGCACGTGGCGACGCTGGAGCGCGAGGGGATCGAGCCGATCGACCTCGTCTGCGTCAACCTCTACCCCTTCGAGCAGACCGTCTCCGGGCACGAGGTGGCGCACGAGGTGGCGATCGAGAACATCGACATCGGCGGCCCGACGATGATCCGCGCCGCGGCGAAGAACCACGAGAGCGTCGCCGTGATCGTCA
>DATHFL010000192.1:0-4609 GCA_035318125.1 Solirubrobacterales bacterium
TCGGCCCCGGTCGCCTCACCGAGGACGCGCGTCAGCTCGAGCGCGTCGCGCCCGCCGTCGCTGCCGTCGTAGCCCACCAAGAGGTGCACTCGTCCAATCTAGGAGCGCTTGCCGGTCCGCCCATCCGCAGAACCCCACACCTTCGACCGCGGCCGCTGCCCGGGCTTGAAGCCACCCAGCAGCGCCCCCAGGGCAACCAGCATCGCCAGCTGCAACACCATCCCCAGCGGCGAGGTGAGGGCGTCGAGGACGACATCGCCCAGGTTCTCCTCGGCAATAGAGGCGACGCTTACGTAGATCGAGTAGGAGACGAGGCGGCCGGCGAAGAAGGCAGCGGTCAGGGGCAGCAACGGCACCCTCATCAGGCCGGCGCCGGCGAAGAGCTGACCGGAGGGCACCGGCGAGAGCGCGAAGAGGCCGAGGCCGGCGGCGGTGCGGCGGCGGTCGGCCCGCAGCGCCGCCTCGGCGCGGTCGAGCCGTTCGATCCGGGCCGCCGCCAGCCGTGGCCGCAGCCTGCGGGTGACGCTGGCGAGGACGAAGCGGCCGCTGGCCGCGGCCAGGGCTCCGCCGAGCACCAGCGGCACCGCCGGCAGGTCGAAGTCGAGGCTGAAGAAGACGAGCACGGCCCAGGTCGGCGGCCCGAAGGCCGGCAGCAGGTTGACGGCGAAGACGACGCCGAGGGCGATCGCGAGCTCGGTCGGTGACATTCGAGGAGAACCGTAGGCGCCCCGCCGCCGCCCCCTGGCGGGGAAACCCACATCGAATCGCGTGGTCTTCCCCGGATTGGGTTGCCGGGCGGGTGGCTGAAAATGTCCCCATGGATGGGGCGAAGCCAGCAAGGGTCTTGGTCGTCGGCGGCGGCGTCGGCGCGATCGAGGCGGCTCTGGCGCTGCGCGACCTCGCCGGCGAGAGGGCCGCGGTCGAGATCTGCGCGGCGCGGCCCGACTTCGTCTACCGGCCCTTCGCGGTCGGCGAGCCCTACGGCGCCTCGCGGGTGATCCGCTACGACCTCGAGCGGCTCGCCGAGCACTGCGGGGCCGAGTTCAGGCTCGAGAACATCGCCGCGGTCGACACCGCGACCCGCTGCGCCACCGGCCACGACGGGACCGAGATCCCCTACGACTACCTGGTCGTCGCCTGCGGCGCCCGCCTGCTCTGGGCGGTCCCCGGCGCCACCACCTTCTGGGGCGTCGCCGACGAGGGCGAGGTCCAGGAAGTCGTCGACCGCCTGCGCGAAGGGCGCCTGCGGCGCCTCGTCTTCACCATGCCCGGCGGCTGCGGCTGGGCCCTGCCCGCCTACGAGCTGGCGCTGCTCGCCGCCACCGAGCTGTCGCGGGCGGGCGTCGAGGGCACCCGCCTGACGATCGTCACCCCCGAAGACGGGCCGCTGCAGATCTTCGGCCGCCGCGCCTCCGAGCAGGTCGCCAACCTCCTCGCCGAGCAGGGGATCGAGGTCCTCACCGGCACCCACCCGGTCAAGTACGAGAACGGCGCCCTCGCGGTCGTCCCCGGGGAGGAGATCGAAGCCGACGCGGTCGTCAGCCTCCCCCGTCTCGAGGGCCGGCAGATCGAGGGGCTGCCCTACGACTCCGCCGGCTTCATCCCCGTCGACGACCAGACCCGGATCGCCGGCGTCGCCAACGCCTTCGCGGTCGGCGACGTCACCAACTTCCCGGTCAAGCAGGGCGGGATCGCGACCCAGGAGGCCGATGTCGCCGCCGAAGCGATCGCCGCCGAGCTCGGCTGCGCGACCGAGGCCAAACGGCTCGACCCGGTCCTGCGCGGGGTCCTCTGGACCGGCGCCAAGCCGCGCTACCTGTTCGGCTGGCTCGGCGGCGGCCACGGGGAAACCTCGGTCGCCAGCGAGCGGCCGCCCTGGCCGGTCGACAACCCGAGCAAGCTGATCGGGCGCTACCTGACGCCCTTCCTCTCCTCGCTCGACCGCGCTAGCTCGGGTTCTTCCGCAGCCGCACGCTGAACCTGCGGCTGTTCGGGGTGCCGCCGCCGGGCTCGAAGGTGACGGTGAGACGCAGTCGCACGGTCCCGTCGCGGTTGAGGAGGCGCCGCTTCGCCGGCCGCGGGACGACCCGCAGGGCGAAGGTGCCGGCGCCGTCGACCGTCTGGCTGCGGGGGACCGCCCCCGCGAGGTCGAGCCCGCCCGGGCCGGGCACGGCGACGCGGACGGTGGCGGTGCCCCTCCTGCGGTTGAGCAGCACCCGCTCGATCTGGAAGGAGTTGTCGATCGCCGGCGCCGGGACCGGGGCGGCGGTGCGAGCTTCGGGCTCTCCGCCTTCCGGCTCGGGTTCCGGGTCCGGCGGCGGGGGCGGCGGCAACGGCACCGTCTTCGCCTGGACGACGTCGCCGCCGCCGTCGAAGCGCCGCCAGACCGTCGCCAGGGTGCCGTCCTCGCCCCAGGCGAGCGCGGGGTTGCTGGCGCCCCGCCCCGGCAGCGAGAGCCCTTCGGTGACGCCGAGGGTCCCGCCGGCGCCGACCTCGCGGCCCTGGACGACGAAGTTGGCGCCGTCGAAGCGGCTCCAGAGCACGGTCGCGGTGCCGCTCGGAGCGACGTTGACCGCCGGCTCCGCCGCGTCGGCCCCGGCGGCGGAGAGGTTGAGCGGCAGCGAGGCGATCGCCCCGGTCGCGCTGAGCCGCCTTGCCTGGACCACGAAGCCGGTGCCGTCGAAGCGGTCCCAGACCACCGTCGCCTCCCCCTCCGGGCCCAGCGCCAGCTGCGGCTCGGCGGCGCTGCGACCCGTCGCCGAGAGGTCCCGGACGACGCCCGGCGTCCCCGCCGGGGAAAGCCGCCGCGTCTGGACGATCCAGCTGGCGCCGTCGAAGCGATTCCAGACGACGGTCGCGTTGCCGTCCGCGTCCACCTCGAGTCGCGGCTGGATCGCGCTCTCGCCCGCCGCGGATAGATTCGCGGTCGTCGCCGCCGGCGTCCCGTCCGGCCCCACCCGCCGCGCCTGCACGACCGAGTCGGCGCCGTCGAAGCGGCTCCAGACCACCGTCGCGGTGCCGTCGGGCGCCACCGCCACCTGCGGTTCGACCGCGTCCTGTTTCTGTTCGGAGAGCCGCTGCGAGGTGCCTTCCGCGGTCCCGTCGGACTCGATCAGCCGCGACTGGACCAGGTAGTGGAAGCCGTCGAACCGCTTCCAGACGACGAGCGCGGCCCCGTCGGGGGCGACCGCGACCTCCGGGTCGAGCGCGTGCTGGCCGCTGCCGGAGAGGGTTCGGGTCGCGTCCTCCGGGGTGCCGCCGGGGCCGATCCGCCGCTCCTGCACCCGCAGGTTGGCGCCGTCCGAACGGGTCCAGGCGACGACCGCGGTGCCGTCGGGCGCGACGTCGATCTGCGGGTCGAGGGCGTCGTTGTCGATCGCCGAGAGGGCGACGGTCGCGCCGCGCCTGCCGTCGGCGTCGATCCGGCGGGCGAAGACCCGGAAGTTGGCGCCGCTGCGGGCGCTCCAGACGACGGTCGCGGTCCCGTCCGCCGCCACCGCGACGTCCGGCCCGCTCGCCATCTCGGCGGCGGTCGAGAGGTCGGCCGCCTGCGGCGGGAAGGCCGCCGGCGCGCCCGGCGGCGCCACCTTCGTCAGCGCCGGCAGCGAGACCGGCCCCGGCACGTAGAGGCCGCTCTGGATCGAGCGGCGGAACTGCTGCTGGGCCGGCGCCGAGCTCTCGATCGGCCAGTCGGAGCGGTTGTCGCCCTTGAGGAAGGGCCAGTTGAACCAGAGGTAGGCCTTGATCTCGGGATGGTGCGGCAGGTAGGTCTCGAGCATCTCCCGGACCCAGTCGGCCTTGTTGCCGCCGAACTCGCTGGAGGCGTTCTCGACGATCGCGACCGGCTTCGTCGGCGCCACTTCCCGGATGATTTTCAGGGTCGGGGTGATCGTCTGCTCGGGGGTGATCCATTTGTCCGGCTGGGCCGGGTTGCGGCCCCAGTTGTAGGAGTCGAGGCCGGTCCAGTCGACGTAGGCGTCGCCGGGGTAGTAGGGGGTCGGGTTCGATTCGGGGTCGAACCAGATGCTGTTGACGACCCAGGTCCAGGTGACGTTGGTCGCCCCCTCGGCGACGACGAGGTCATGGAAGCGCCGCCAGGCGGCGACGTAACTGGGACTGCGCCCCCACGGGTACCAGGTGCCGTTCATCTCCCACCAGGGGGCGAAGAGGAACGGCTTCCCCCAGGCTTTCGCTTCCTGCGCCCATTTTTTGATTGCGGCGTCCTGGCTGCCGTTGACGACGGCTTCCAGCGTCATCCCCGCGCCCAGCCCCATCGTCACCAGCGGGATCGCGCCGCGGGCGGCAGTGGCGTCCATCTTTTTTTTGTCGAAGGCGACCCATTCCTGGCTCTGGTTGAGGATCGCCACCTTCTTGCCGGCGTGGCGCTCGAAGAGGTCCCAGGCGGCGACGTTGTTGGGAGCGTTGCCGGTGCCCCCGTAGGTTTCGCCGCTGATCGTCGCCCCGAAGTAGAGCGCCGCGCTGGCGCTGGCGGCAGCGCTCAGCAGCAACCCTCCTGCGACCAAGCAGACGAGGAGCAGCCTCGCAAGACCCCCCTGGACCATTGTTCGATGCTGGCGAAGACGGGCGGGCTCGTCAAGGGAGACCGACT
>DATHFL010000193.1:0-4552 GCA_035318125.1 Solirubrobacterales bacterium
GACCGTCGTCGAGGCCGCGCGGCGCCGGAACGAGTGCGCGATCGGCTTCCGGGTCCAGGCGGAAGCCGACGACCCCGACCGCAGCTACGGGATCAGGATCAACCCGCCCAAGTCCACCCGCCGCGCCTTCGCTCCGGGCGACCGGGTGATCGTGCTCGCCGAAGACTGAGCCCGTAGGATCTGGGAGTGAGTGGAGACGACATCGCATTCGCCGGGGCGGCTCGGCAGGCGGAGATGGTGCGGGCGGGGGAGGTTTCGGCGACCGAGCTGGTCGGGCTCTACCTCGACCGGATTCAGCGGCTCGACCCGCAGCTGAACGCGTTCCGGCTCGTCTTCGGCGAACGGGCGATGCTCGAAGCCGAGCAGGCCGAGGCGCGGGTGCGGGCGGGCGAGGAGCGGCCGCTCTTGGGCGTGCCGGTGGCGATCAAGGACGAAGTCGACGTGATGGGGGAGGTCAACACCCACGGCACCGACGCCTTCACCGAGCCCGCCGCCGCCGATTCGGAGATGGTGCGGCGGCTGCGCGAGGCGGGGGCGATCGTCGTCGGCCTCACCCTGCTGCCGGAGATGGCGATCTGCGGCTTCACCGAGTCGGCCACCTACGGGGTGACGAGGAACCCCTGGGACCCGCAGCGGACGCCCGGCGGCTCCAGCGGCGGCTCGGGTGCCGCCGTCGCTTCGGGCATGGTCCCGATCGCCTCTGCCGGCGACGGTGCCGGCTCGATCCGCATCCCCGCCGCCTCCTGCGGCCTCTTCGGGCTGAAGCCGAGCCGCGGCCGGGTCTCGATGGCGCCGCAGGCCGAAGGCTGGCGCGGGCTCGCGGTCGAAGGCTGCCTCAGCCGCTCAGTCCTCGACACCGCCCTCTGGCTCGACGTCGTCTCCGGCGGCTCGCAGGAGGCCGAGGCGCCGCCGCTGCCCGACCGTCCCTTCGTCGAGGCGGCGAAGACGCCGCCCGGCAAGCTGCGCATCGCCTGCTCGACCCTGGCGCCGCGGGCGCTGATGCCGCCGACCGTCTCCGCAGAGGCCAAGCAGGCCGTCGCCGACGCGGCGGAGCTGCTGCGGGGCCTCGGCCACGAGGTCGCCCCGCGCGACCCGGACTGGGGCGGGATCGGCGACACGATCTCCGCCCGCTTCCTCAAAGGCGTCGCCGAGACGGTCGAAGAGGTGCCCCATCCCGAGCGGCTGGAAAGCCGCACCCGCGGCTTCGGCCGGCTCGGCAAGCTGCTGCCGGAGTGGCTGTATGAGAAGGCGATGGAGCGGCGCCCGGCGGAGATCGCCCGGGTCAACGCGATCTTCGACGACCACGACGTGCTGGTGACGCCGGTGATGGGCGGGACGGCGCTGCCGGTCCGGCGCTGGGAGGGCAAGGGCGCCCTGCAAACCGTGATGGGGATGAGCCGCTTCTATCCCTACTGCGTCCCCTGGAACCACCTCGGCAACCCGGCGATGGCCGTCCCCGCCGGCTTCTCCCCCGAGGGGATGCCGCTCTCGATCCAGGTGATCGGCCGCCGCGGCGACGAGGCGACGCTGATCTCGCTGGCGGCGCAGATCGAGGCCGAGCGGCCCTGGGGGGACCGCCGGCCGCCGATCTCATGACGCGGCGCCTTTAGCGCCCGCCCTCTCCCGCGCCTGGCTAGTTGTTGAAGACCTTGCGTACCCGCGCGATGTCGCGGATCTTGCCGCGGGGGCGGATCCGGCGCTGCAGCATCATCTTCAGCTGGTTGGCGTCCGGTTTGCCCGAGGCGATCCAGTCGGTCCAGCTGGTCTCGATGACGACGTTCGGGCTCGGCGCTTCGCCGGCCTCGGCCCGGGTCGAGCCGTTGTCGAGCACCAGGTGCCACGGTTCGGCGTCGGTGAAGCGCCACTGCAAGACGAAGGGCGAGCCGTTGGCGGCGGCCGGGTTGGCGACGCGGCCGATCATCTCGAAGTAGAGCCGCTGGATCTCCGGCGAGGACTCCGGCGTCCTCCCGTTCGGGGCGCCGACGACGCCGGCCATCAGCATCTTCACCTGGTTGCCGGCGATCTCCTCCTCGCTGGCGTCGGGGTCGAAGGGGAAGACCCCCGGCGGCATCTCCTCGGTCGGGAAGCCGATCGTGCGCCAGCGCTGGCGCACCAGTTTGAGGCCGAAGGCGAGGATGTCCTCGATCGAGAAGCCGTAGCACTCGGTGTATTCGCGGTCGAGGCCGGGCGGCTGGAAGACGCCCGGCATGTAGGGGAGGGTTTCCCGCAGCAGCTCGACGACCGCGGCGCGGTTCTCCTCCCAGCCCGGCGCGCCCTCCTCGAGCAGCTCGGAGAGGACCTTGACGCCGAAGCCGATGTGGCGCTGCTCGTCGCGGGAGACGTTGACCATCCCTGCGCTGAAGCCCGGCATCGTCTCCTCGGAGGCGAAGAAGTCCTCGATGAAGTGCTGGCCCGGCTGGGCGAGGCTGCCCTCGACGATCAGGTGGTAGAGGGTGATCGCCTGCGCGAACTTCGCCACCGAGCGGTCCTTGCGCAGTTCCTCGGCCATCCGGTCGAGGCGGTCGAAGATCCCGCGGTAGCCCCAGTTCAGCTGCGGCAGGGTGGAGGAGAGCGTCTGCTCGATCGACTCGCCGCCGACGCCGATCACCTCCTTGAAGAAGCGGTGGAAGAAGATCGAGTGGCGGACCTCGTCGACCTGCTGCGTCGCCAGGAAGTAGGACTGCTCCTCGGTCGGGGCGGCGGTGACGTAGGGGGCGAGGGTGTCGGCGACCCGGTCCTCGCCGTAATAGAACATCGAGTAGATCCACATCGCCGAGCGGCGCTGGATGTCGCTGAGCGACTCCCATCCCGCCCGGTCCTTCGACATGTCGATGTCGTAGGCGCTCCAGTTCCCCTGCTCCCAGCGGCGGTAGAGGTCCTCGTAGGTGATGTTGTCCATCAGGCGCTGGGAAGCGACGCTCATCTCGTCTCCTTTTGATGTCGCATTGGGAACACCGGGGAGACTAGCGCGATCCTGGCCAGCCGGCCAGGATCGCGCCCGATGTCATTGCGAATCACCTGCTATTTGACGAATTCGCGGACCTGTTTGTAGACCGTTTCGTCGCTGACCAGAGCGAGATGCGAGATGCACGCGGTTTTCGTGTTCGTCGCGCCGCTGAGGATGACGCTTTCGTCGGGGTTGATGAATTCGTCGCAGGGCGACCACCAGGTGCCGTAGTTGACGGCGCCCGGCGTCTCGTCGCCGGCGTTCAGTTCGCCGAGGAATTTCGAGCCGACCCGCATCTCCACGCACGAGGTCGAGAAGCAGAGGTTGGCGGCGCTGGTGCCGTGGTTCGGCCCTCCGAAGGAGACCCAGTCGTCGACCTTTTCCTGGCCGCCCGGGACGAACTTGACGTACCAGCGGCTGTTCAGGCTCCCCATCGAGTGGGCGAGGATGTCGACCTTGGCGGCGCCGGTGCTGGCGAGCAGCTGTTCGACCCGCGCTTTGACTTCGGTTTCGGCGGTGACTTTGTTCGACTGCGAGGTGTTGTAGCTGTAGGCCAGCAGGTGGGAAGACGGGTAGCCGTCTTTTTCGAACCGGGCTTTCATCGTGTTCCAGTTCGAGGCGCTGCCCGACCAGCCGTGGACGAAGAGGATCGGGTCGAGGGCGAGAGAGCTGGCGGGCGTGAGGGCCGCCCCGGTGAGGCAGAGGGCGATCGCGGTCACGAACGCCGTCAGACGTTTGCGAATCATGTTTTTCCTCCTGAAAGTGAAAGCGCGAGGCCCGGCAGCGCCGGGCCTCGCATTGGACTGGGGCCTATTCGACGAAGGTCTTGACTTGGCCGTAGACCGTTGCGTCGTTCATCAGGTCGGTGTGCGAGATGCACGCCGTTTGCGTATTGGTCGCGCCGCTGAGGGCAACGCTCGAATCCGGGTTGATGATGGTGTCGCACGGCGACCACCAGGTGCCGTAGTTGACGGCGCCCGGCGTCTCGTCGCCGGCATTCAGTTCGCTCAGGAACGTGGAGCCGATCCGCATCTCCGTGCAGGCGGTGCTGAAGCAGAAGTTGGCGGTATCGGTGCCGTGGTTCGGGCCGCCGAGTGAGACCCACTCGTCGACGGTCGCTTCGCCGCCGAGGAACTTGACGTACCAGCGGCTGTTGAGGCTGCCCATCGAGTGGGCGATGATGTCGACCTTGGCGGCGCCGGTGTTTTTCAGCAGGGCTTCGACCCGCGGTTTCACCTCGTTGGCGGCGCTGGTTTTGTTCGACTGCGACGTGTTGTAGCTGTAGTTGCTCAGCTCGGATTTTTTCCAGCCGTCTTTTTCGAACCGGCCGATCATCGTTTTCCAGACCGACGAGCTCTCCGACCATCCGTGGACGAACAGGATCGGGTCTTTGGCGAGCGAGGCGGCGGGCAAGAGTGCCGCGCCGGTGATGCAGATGGCGATCGCGGAAACGAACGCCGTCAGGCGTTTCTGCATGGGTCTCTCCTATCTGTACGAGGCGGGCGCCTCCCTAGCGCACCGCTGTATAAGCCGCTGAGTATATGAGAGTTGCTTAGTGCTCGGGGTGACTGCGGCCGTTAGTTGCCGCGCTCGGCTGCCGCAGGA
>DATHFL010000194.1:0-7430 GCA_035318125.1 Solirubrobacterales bacterium
CGTGATGTTGGGGATCATCAGCAGCGGGTAGGCAGCCGCAAAGGTGATCAGGAGCCACCAGGCGAGGAGGCTGCTGTCGCCCGCGATCGCGGTCAGGAACGTGTAGAACGGTTCCACCGCGAAGGGGTAGCTTTCCGATTCCTTGATCGCGTTGATCGCGACGAAGAAGTCGTGGCCGAACTTCCAGAAGAAGACAGCGGCGAGGATCGCCGCGATTCCGATGTGGACCAGCGCAGCGAGGCTCATGACCTTCACCTGGGTCATGTCCCGCGCCCGCCGCACCTCGCCGGAGATGTAGATCGAGAGCCAGCCGAAGAGCGAGAGGCTGCAGATCGCCGCCCAGGTCGGCCAGGTGTTGCCCATGCTGAAGGCCGGGTTGGTCTCGACCCCTTCTTTCTGAGCGCTGCTGACGATCGAGTTGTAGCTGTCCGGTTCGCCGGTGATCGAGCCGGCGAACTGGTTGAAGCTGTTGACGAAGCCATCGTGGCTCTTGAACAGCAACACGAGGAACACCGTTCCGAGGCCGAGCATCATCATCACCCAGAGCCCGTTCATGATCCGCGTCGTCCAGCGCCACCCGCCGGCGAGGAGGACGGAGGAGCCGAGGATGAGGACGGTGCCGACCCCGAACTGCCAGCCCTTGCTTTCGACGAGGTCGTTGCCGGCGGTGACCAGCGAGTCGCTGCCGCTGACGAGCCCGACCGCAGCCAGCGACGGCCCCAGGCCGACGGTCACGAACGCGAGGGCGATGAAGGCGATCGAGATGATCACCCCGGAGGTCCAGAAGAAGGACGAGATCAGGCCGATCACCGGGTGGGTGACGCGGCCGACGAGGACGTAGTCACCGCCGCTGCGCGGGATCGCCGAGGCGAAGAGGCCGTAACAGACGGCGATCAGGAGCGCCGCGACCAGCGCCATCGCGAACCCGAGCCAGATCGAACCGCCGGGGAAGGTGCCGAGGGTGAAGAAGATCGAGGTCGCGAGCAGGACGGAGGTGGGCTGCCCCGCCATGTTGAAGACGAAGGTGGAAAACGGCGAGACTTCCCGCACCAGGCCGGTGGCCTTGCGCGCGTGCGGTCCCTGCGGTCCGCTCTGCATAGCGGATCTCTCCCCCAACTCAGCCATTCTCTCCCTCTCTCTCCCTTAACCTGAAACCAGGTACTGGTTGACCACGCGTTCCGGTTCGAGGTGAACCAGGCAGCCGTCCAAGTGGCCGCTACCGTAATCGGAACCGGGGTTGATTGCCACCGTTCGGCCGATCTTCGTCACCCCTCTGCACTCGTGGATGTGGCCGTGCAGGCTCAGCAGCGGCTGCGTCTCTTCGATGATCGCTCGCACCGCCCTGCTTCCCGTCGGCACCTCGTGTGGGCGCCCGCCCTTGGTCACGTAGCGGAGCTCCTCGTCGACCTCGTAGGCGGTGTCGAGGCTGCTCTCCCAGGGCGGGACGTGGATGTTGAAGATCGCTCGCCCGGGATGCTCCAATTGCTCGGCGAGGCGGGCAAGACGGGCGTAGATCTCGTCCTCGTCGAGCTCCCGCGGCGTCTTCCACGGGGTGCGATTGGAGTAGCCGAAGGAGAGGAGCTCGTGCGGCCCCACC
This sequence comes from Solirubrobacterales bacterium, assembly GCA_035318125.1. Lineage (GTDB taxonomy): Bacteria > Actinomycetota > Thermoleophilia > Solirubrobacterales > 70-9 > VAYN01. The sequence goes on from DATHFL010000194.1 coordinate 1,598, forward strand.
GTCTCCACCCTCTCGTCGCAGGCGACGACGCTGGTCCCGGCGGCGAGGACCGCGTCGATCGACCAGGGGTCGTCGTTGCCGGGGATGACGTAGGCCTTGGTGCCGCTGCCGGCGAGGCGTTCGTCCGCCAGCTCGACCCAGAGACGCAACTCCGCCAGCAGCGCCTCTTCCATCGCCTCCTCGCGATGCCCGGCGTCGGCGGCCAGCCGCCGCGCCTCCTCCTGGTCGACGATCAGCGGGTACATCCCGTTGGTCGAGATCGCCTCCTGCATCTGGTCGAGCTCCGCGGCGGTGCGGGCGGTCCGCTGCTCGCCGATCACCCGGGCGCTGTAGGAGCCGTCGCCCTCGCGCACGATCGGGACCAGGGCCTTCCCGGTCAGGTCCCCACCCATGATCAGGGCGTCGGCGGGGTAGTGAGCGGCGGCGTTGACGAACTTCTTCCAACAGACCCGAGAGCCATGCACGTCGCCCGCGTAGAAGAGACGCGTCATTCCCTGTTTCTGTCGTCGCCTGAACATCGTTTCTCCCAACCCTCAGAGGGGATCATGGGGCATCGAAGCGAGGAATCGCGCGCCCCTCGCCAACGCGCATTAGTCGCTCTGTCCAACTTTGAGATCGATCAGCTCGCGGCGCAGCAGCCGCATCGCGGCATCTGGATCGTGCGTGCCGAGCAAGCCGGCGGCGGCGAGGACGTAGTTCCCGTCGATCGCCAGCTCGGGATCGTGGGGGGCCAGAGAACGCGGAGCGCGTCGCGAGAGCGCCGCCCGAAGGATGCTTTCGCCATCGTCACGGTGCGCGAAAACCCCACCGGTACCCAAAACCAGCTCCACCTCGCGGAGATCGGGCCCGTCCCGGACCAGCGTCGGCGGCCCGGCTTCTCCCCGCGTCAGCAGCATCGTCCCGCAGTGGCGGGTGATCGCGTGGGTCGCGCAGCCGACCGCCAGCAGGCCGTCGAGTCGAGTGGCCTCCTCGTCGCCGGGAAGCCACTTCGCGTCCTCCGCCCGCAATAAGACAGCTTGTCGAATTTCGGGATCGGGAATTCCGGCCTCGGCCCCGATCCAGGGGGCGTCGGCCTCGAGCACACCCAGAGCTCCCGCCCGCAATCCGAGGTCCCCCTCGACCGTCCGCAGGGTCAGCGGCGGCGGCAGAAGGGGGGCCTCGATCCCCGGGGCCGCCACCTCGACGACCCGGTCGGAGTGGACGTCGGTGGTGGCGCCGCCGACGTCGACCACCATCACCTCGCCGAGCCCCGGCAGCGTCTCGGTGCCGCGCGACAGCAGCCGCGTCGCCTCCAGCACCGCCTCGGGGGTCGGCATCTTCACCATCCGCCCGAAGTCCGGGCTGGCGCTCAGCCCCTTGCCGCCGATCACATGCTCGAGGAAGACGCGGAGGATCGCCTCGCGGGCCGAGTCGATCGCCAGCTCCCCCAGCGCCGGCATCACGTTCCCCGCCACCGCCGCGCCGGCCCCCGAGGCGCGCAGCAGCTCCGCCGCCTCCGCCGCCACCTCCGCGTTGCAGGCGACGACGAAATGGCCGTCCATCTGCCGCCCCCCGAGGCGGCGGGCGTTCTCCAAAACCAGGTCCGCCTGGCCGCCGTCGGTGCCGCCGGCGAAGAGGACGATCTCCGGGCGCGCCGCCTGCAGCTCGTCCAGCTGCTCGTCGCTGAGCATGCCGGCGAGGACGGTCCCGACCCGGGCGCCGGCGTTCAGCGCCGCCTGCCGCGCCGCCGCCGCGGTCAGGTCCTCGACCAGCCCGACCGCCGCCACCCGCAGACCCCCGCCGGCACTGGAGACCGCGAGCTCGTGCGCAATCTCAACTGCTCCCCCGGCCTTCTTCTTGGCGGCGGCGAGCGCGGCCGCGTATCCCTCCATCAGGTCGGTGCCGATGCTGGTCGGGGCCTCCGCCCTGGCCAGCAGCCTCCCTTCCTCCGGGTCGACCAGGCTGAGCTTGGTGTAGGTGCTGCCGAAGTCCGCCAGCGCGACGACGCCCACGAACGCCTCAGACGGCGACGCCGCGACGGCGCTCCGCCAGCGCGTCGACGAGGCGGTCGATCGTCCCCGGCGTCTGGATGCCGGTGGCGTTGAGATCGGCGCTGACGTCGCGCGGCACGTCGGAGCCCTCGACGTCTTCGTTCAGCACCCCGCCCATGAAGACGGGCACCTCGCCCGCCCCGGCGGATTCGAGCTCCCGCATCAGGTGCTGGCCGAAGTTGCGGGCGACGCCGTTGTGGGTGCTGATCACGACCGCGTCGGCGTCGGTCTCGATCACCGCCTTGACGATGTCCTCGGGATCGCGGTTGATGCCGAAGTCGATCACCTCCGTCCCCACCGCCGCCAGCGTCGAGGTGAGCAGGAAGGGGGCGAACTCGTGGACGTCGGTCGAGGTCACGAGCACCTTCATCCCCCTGATCGCCTCCTCTTCGCGGCGGCCGCGGAGCTCGGCCAGCAGCCGCTCGCGTTCTTCCATCGTGCTCTTGACCAGGTCGGTTTCCAGCACCGGCCGCCGCCCGCGGGGAAACTCGGGGTCCGGCTCTCCGGCCCCGAACAGCTCCTCACAGCGGTTCGAGCCCAGCCGTTTCAGCACCAGCAGCAGCTGGGCCGGGTCGCGGACGTCGATGCCGGCGCCGGCGAGGCCGTGGATCACGGCGTCGTAGAAGCGCCGGCCGCCCTCGACGAGGCGGTCGCGCATCGCCTCGATCTTCGCCCAATCGACGACCGGGTCGACCAGCGGCACGTAATCCTCCAGCCGCCGGCTGATCGTCTGCACCGTCGCCACCTCATCCCAGGAGGGAATCCGTTCGGTCTCGGTGACCGGGACCGCGATCGGGGCGGTGCCGAGGCGGTAGCGCATGTCGACCATCTTCATGAAGAGGACGTCGGTGTTGAGGACGGCCATGTTGGCGTCGAAGTCCGGCGTGTTGCCGATCGTGTCGCCCTGGGTGTAGTTGAACGGGACCCGGTTGAAGTTGACCGCCTCCAGCGCCAGCGTCACGGCCGACTTGACCACCGGGCTCTGGGTCAGGCCGCCCCAGGAAGGCGAGTAGGCGGCGCCGATCAGCTCTTCTGAGATGTAGCGCTCGACCATCGCCCAGCCGACGTAGTTGGCGTAGTCGTGGAATACGCCGGGGTAGCCGTCCTCCAGGTAGGAGTCGAAGACGACGCCCTCGTCTTTGAAGGCGGCGAGCAGCCCCGCCCCCTTCAGCGTGAGCATCGTCTGGCCGACTTCGTCGTCCCAGTAGGGCCAGCGCCAGGAGTACTGGGAGAGGACGCCGATCGTGGTGATCCCGGCCTGCAGCGCATCGACCGCGTTTTCGACCGAGGCCGGGCTGCCGACGTTGTTGTCGGCGGCCTCCGGCTCGATCGGCACGGTATGCGCCAGCTCCCACCAGTCCTGCTCGGTGATCATCACCGGGCCCGTCTCCTGAGGGGCCTCGGCGCGCTGGTCTTTCGGCAGCCCCAGCCGGCGCTCGGCGATCAGGTTGAAGCGATCGGGCGGGCGGACGCCGCGCGAGAGCGCGTCCTCGTAGATCTGACCGAGGGCCTCGCGGGTGTCGGCCCAGGTGTTGAGGCCGATGTTCATGCAGGTGCAGGGGATGCCCTCGGCCCGCGCCTTTTCGCGCCACTCCCGCTCGGACCCGACCCCCTTCTCCTCGCAGAACTGCGAGCGGCCGCGTTCCAGGCCCTTCGCCATCGCCTTTCCCTCCTCGACGGCTTCGCGCCCGTCGGGCAGGTCGGCCGGCAGCAGCGCGCTCAGGTCGACGTCGATCTCAGTCACTCTCCCCCTCCCGAAGACTCCCACGGTTCCTGAACACGGAAACAAACTTACAACGCACAGGACTCTTGAGGCAAAAGGGAGCGAGCCCCTCCGGGGCGGGATCGCCCCCGGCTGCGATAGACAAACAGCTCGTTTTGGACTCCCCGGCCGCCATCTTCCTCCGCTTCCTCAAGTTCGGCTGCCTCGCCTGGGGCGGCCCGGCGGCGCAGATCGCGATGATCAAGCGCGAGTGCGTCGACGAGGAGGGGTGGGTCTCGGAGCAGAGCTTCAAGCGCTCGCTCGCCGTCTACCAGGTGCTTCCCGGACCCGAGGCGCACGAGCTCTGCGTCTACTTCGGGCGGCTGCGGGGCGGCAAGCTCGGCGGCCTGATGGCCGGGCTCGGGTTCATGCTGCCCGGCTTCCTGCTGATGCTCGGCCTCTCCGCCCTCTACGTCGAGGCCGACCTGGCGAAGAACCTCGACGAGCTCTTCTACGGGCTCAACGCCGCCGTGGGGGCGCTGGTGGCGCGGGCGCTGGTCCGCCTCGGCGGCTCCTTCATCGGCGACGTGCCCCTGGCCCTGATCGCGATCGCCGGCTTCGCCCTCACCCTCTTCGCCGGCGCCAGCTTCGTCCTCGTCCTGCTCGGCGGCGGCCTGGCCTACGAGGTCTGGCGCAACGCCCGCAGCTGGCTCGGGGGCGCACCCTCCCTCTCGTTCTCCCTGCCGGCGCTCGCCTGGATCGCCGCGGGGGCGATCGCCTTCGGCCTCACCGCGGAAATCTTCTTCGAGGGCCTGAAGGCGGGGCTGCTCACCTTCGGCGGCGCCTACACCGTCGTCCCCTTCCTCCACGACAGCGCCCTCGAGGGCCAGCATTGGCTGAGCGAGGACCAGTTCGTCGACGGGCTGGCGATCGGCGGCGTCCTCCCCGCCCCCCTGATCATCTTCGCCACCTTCGTCGGCTACCTGGCGGGCGGGCTGGCGGGTGCGATCGCGATCACCCTCGGCGTCTTCATCCCCGCCTTCCTCTTCCCGATCTTCCTTCACCGCCAGCTGGTCGCGGTAGCCGAGAACGAGCGCCTGCACCAGTTCCTCTTCGGCGTCGCCGCCGCCGTGGTCGGACTGATCGCCGCGGTAGCCGTCGAAATCGTCGAAACCAGCGTCGTCGACGCCTATACCGCCGTCCTCGCGATCGGTGCCTTCCTCGCCCTCAACCGCTGGCATTCGAAACTGACGGTGCTCTACGTCGTCCTCGCCTGCGGCGCGATCGGCGCCGCCCTGCAACTGTCTTAGCTGGCCGCATTTCGAGGCGATATGGGGCGGGCTGGACTCGAACCAGCGACCGACGGATTATGAGTCCGCTGCTCTAACCAACTGAGCTACCGCCCCCGGCGGGCGAGCGTATCGGCCCGCATTTGATCTTCTAGGATTTATTAATTCGTATTTTCGGTCTAATTGTCGCGGTGCTTGTCCTGGGGGCCCTGGGAGGGTGCGGTACGGCCGCCGACTCCCGCGACTCAACCGAGGGAGGCGGAGCGGAGGCCCTGGTCTTCCCGAGCGGCCCGGCGCCGAAGAAAGTCGTCGTCAGAGACCTCAAGGTTGGCCACGGCGCCCCGCTGAAGCGGGGCGACTACATCAGTGTCAACTACGTCGCCTACGACTATGACACCAGGGAAGTCCTGGAAAAGCACTGGGGGCCCGCCGAGACCTTCGGCGGCACCTGGGGTCGCGACGCCGGCTTCATCAAGGCCTGGGAAATCGGCCTCCGCGGCATGAAAGAAGGGGGAGAACGAGAGCTGATCACTCCCGGCAAGTTCGTCCACGGGGGATCGGCGCGGGTGTACCTGATGAAGATGGTGAAGATCATCCGCGTCCAGGACCTGGTCGAAAAGATCACCGAGGACTCCCCTGCCGGCGGCAAGCCGCCCAACTGGACGCCGATCGAAAGGGTGGCCGGCAAGGAGTCGGACCGACTGCTGATCCCGCAAGGCCCTCCGCCCGAGAAGGTCGTGGTCAGGGACCTGCGGATCGGCGATGGCCCCATCCTCAAACCTGGCGATACATTCTCCACCAAGTACCTCGTC
>DATHFL010000195.1:0-2024 GCA_035318125.1 Solirubrobacterales bacterium
ATCGACCTCCTGGTCGAGCGCGAGGGGGCGCCGCCGCTGGTCCTCGACTACAAGACCGACCGCCTCGACGGCGCCGATCCCGCCGAGCGCGCCGCCCACTACGAGGTCCAGCGCTCGATCTACGCCCTCGCCGTCGCCGAGGCGCTGGGGGTCAAGGAGGTCGAGGTTGCCTACGTCTTCCTCGAGCGCCCGGACGAACCCGCTATCTCCCGCCTCGGCCCAGATGAGATGGCCGCCGCCCGCACCCGGCTGGAAGAGACGATCGCCCGCATCGGCCGCGGCGAGTTCCCCGTCGCCGCCCCGGAGGAACGCGACTGGTCCCTCTGCCGCGGCTGCCCGGCGCTGAGAGGCTTGTGTTCGGGGCCGAGCGAGTAGCTCAGCCTTGCTGCTGCGAGCCGACCTCGAGTTTCGCCGCGAGGTCGTCGAGCCGCAGCTCTTTCAATCCCTCGCCGACCTCGTCCAGCTCGGCCGCGCAGTAGCCGACCAGGTCCCGCCCCTCCTTGCAGAGCTCCAGGGTCTCGCGCAGGCCGGCCTGGCCGGAGTCGAGCCGGTCGATGATCTCCTCCAGCCGCTCGACCGCGGCCTCGTAGCTCTCAGGTCTCTCGCTCAACGTCTCCCTCGGTCCTCGCTCTCACGCGTCCGTCCGCGAACCGCAGTTTGACCGTCCCGGCGGCGGTCGCGGCCTCAGCCGTGGTCACCGGCTCCCCGGCCTCCCCCTCGACCAGGGCATACCCGCGCTCCAGCGTCCGCTCGGGCTCGTGCGCCCGCAGCGCCACCGCCGCCCGCGAGAGGGCCTCCCGCCGCCGTTCCATGTCGGGACCTACCGCCCGCGCCCGCGCCCGCTCCAACACCACCGTCCCGATCCGCCGCTGGAAGGCGCCGCGCTCGGCCAGCCCGCGTTCGGAGGCGGCGCGGATCTCGCGGATCTTCTGGTTGAGCCCGCCTCGCTCGCGCTGCAGCGCCCGCGCCGGCCCGCGCGCCAGAGCGCCCAGGTGCCGGGAGCGGCTGCCGATCGCCCCCTCCCCCGCCCGCCGCAGCGCCACCGCGCAGCGCTCCAGGCTCCCCCGCGCCGCCAGACAGTCGAGCGGGACCGCCGCCTCCGCCGCGTGGGTCGGGGTCGAGCAGGCGACCGCGGCGACGTCGTCGATCAGGGTGCTGTCGCGCTCGTGGCCGACGGCGCTGACGACCGGCACCCGCAGCATCGCCACCGTGCGGCAGAGCGTCTCGTCGCAGAAGGCCCAGAGGTCGGCGAGGCTGCCGCCGCCCCGCGTCACCACGATCGCCTCGACCTCGGGCCGCGCCGCCAGGTCCTGCAGCGCCATCCCGATCGCCGGCGCCGCGTGGCGGTCCTGCACCGGCGCGAACCCCCAGATCACCGAGCCGCCCCAGCCGCGCCGCTCCAGCCCAGCGACGAGGTCGCGCCGCGCCGCGCCGGTTTCCGCGGTGACGACGCCGATCGCCTTCGGCAGCAGCGGCCGGTGCAGCTGCTTCTGCAGCTCGAACAGGCCCTCGGCCCGCAGCTGCTTGCGCAGCGCCTCCAGCCGCGCGATCAGGTCCCCCTCCCCCGCCAGGCGCACGTGCGTCGCCCGGAAGCTGAAGCTGGGCGAGGCCTGGCCGCCGCCGGGGTAGTAGTCGGGCCCGCCGGAGATCACCACTTCGGCGCCGTCGCGGAGGCTGCTCTCGCTCAGCCCGGCCTTCTCGAGGTCGTTGAGCCAGATCGCGCAGGGCACCGCCCCCTCGGCGTCGCGCAGCTCGAAGTAGGCCTGGACCTTGCTGCGCCCAACCCCGGTCACCTCGCCGATCAGCTGCACCCGCGCCCGTTTGCGCATCTCCGCCTGCAGCTTGCGCGCGTAGGCGCCGACGGGAAAGGGCCCAGGCAAATTCATGATGTTGAGGCTAGAGATTGGACCGGGTGGCGCACGTGGCCAAGCAGATCAAGGACGCAGGGAGCGTGGCGTGCTTCGCACGCGAGCGACCGAGGACGCAGAGATGCGCCGTGCCACGTGCGTCACCCGCGCCAGCGA
>DATHFL010000196.1:0-2049 GCA_035318125.1 Solirubrobacterales bacterium
CTCCATTTCGATCTTTTCCTCTTTGGCCATGCGCGCGGAGCGTATCTAACGGCGCAGGTGTTCGATGGCACCAGCGCGATTGGTGACTTCCCCTGCATACTGCGCCGCCTCCAACTCGGCCAGCGCCGAGCCCAGCTCCGGGCCGGGCTCGATGCCAAGCTCGGCGGCGACCTCGTCCCCCCGCAACAACGGCTCCGGCGGTCCCTCGCGGCGCCAGTCGAGCCCGGCGGCGATCATCTCGCGGGCGAGCTGCAGGTGGGCGGAGACCATCTCGGGGCTGGCGATCGGGCCTTTCCCCCGGGCCGAGAGGCGGTCGGCGACGGTCAGCAGGGTGACGTCGACCGCCACCGGTTCGGTCGCCCGCAGGTAGGCGTGGACGCGGCGCGGCGGCAACGGCATCTCCGCGATCAGGAAGCCGAGCCGCAGGTGGTGCAGGGCGAGCGCCTGCAGATGCTGGGTGAGGCGGCGGCTGGCGCGGAGGCGCTTGCAGATCCCGCCGATGATCTCGGCGCCGACCTGGTCGTGGCCGCGGAAGCCGACGAAACCGTCCCATTCGGCCCGGGTCGCCGGCTTGCCGATGTCGTGGAAGAGGGCGCCGAGGCGGAGGGCGGTGCGACGGGTCGTCTCGTCGGCGAGCGGCTCCTCGAGCAGCTCGGCGACCTCCTTGGCGCGCTCGCCGGCGAAACGCTCCAGGTCGCCCTCGACTTCGAGGGTGTGCTCGAGCACGGCCAGGGTGTGGTCGTGGACGTCGAGGTGGTGGTTGGGGCCCTGCTCGACGCCGCGCAGCTCCGCCACCTCCGGCAGCACCACCGGCGTCACCTCCAGCTCGGCGAGCAGGCTGAGGGCGCGCAGCGGGTCGGGACCGCCGAGCAGCTGGCGCAGCTCGGCGAGCTGGCGCTCGCCGGCGGGGTCGCCGGCGCGGGCGGCGGCGGCCTGGGCCAGCGAGACGGTGCGCGGCTCGATCTCGAGGTCGAGCTCGGCGGCGAGGCGCGGCGCCCGCAGCAGCCGCAGCGGGTCGGCGGTGAAGCTGTGCTCGGAGACGGCGCGCAGGCGCCTGTCGGCGAGGTCGGTGAACCCGGCGTAGGGGTCGATCGGATCGCCCCCCGCCAGCGGCACCGCGACCGCGCCGATCGTGAAGTCGCGCTCGGCCAGGTCCTCCTCGATGCCCTCGCCGCGGAGGACGGTGACGTCGATCTGCCAGCCCCGATCGGCTGCGACCACGCGCCAGGTGCCGAACTCGGCCGAGAGCTCGAAGGCGTGCTCGCCGAGCGCGGAGGCGATCGCCCGCGCCGCGGTACCGGGGTCGCCGCCGACCGCGAGGTCGAGGTCGGTCACCTCGCGCCCGAGGGCGGCGTCGCGGACCGCGCCGCCGACGATCCAGACGTCGTCGCGCTCCGCCAGGGCTCCGCGGACGGCCGCGACGACGGGCGCCGCTTCGAGTCGCTCCAGCGGGGTCATGCCGGCCGGCGCGGCACCCGCGGCGAGATCGCGCAGGTCACCTCGTAGTTGATCGTCTCCAGCCGCCCGGCCACCTCCTCGGCGAGGATCTCCTCCTCCCCCTGGCGCCCGATCAGCACCGCCTCCTCGCCAGGGCGCACCGTCGTCTCCGGGCCGAGGTCGATCGTGACGTTGTCCATCGAGACGGTCCCGACCAGGGGGTGGCGGCGGCCGCCGACGAGGACGTCGGCGTTGTTGGCGAGGCCGCGGCGGACGCCGTCGCCGTAGCCGAGCGGGACCACCCCGACCCAGGTGTCGACCGGTGCCTTCCACCGTTGCCCGTAGCCGGCGCTGGCGCCGGACGGGAAGCGCTTGACGTCGGCGACGTACGAGCGCAGCGACAGCGCCGGCCGCAGCCCCTGCTCGGCGGGATCGCGCTGGAAGGGGTCGAGGCCGTAGATCGCGACCCCGCAGCGCACCATGTCGAAGTGCGAAGCGGGGTCGCGCAGCGCCGCGGCGCTGTTCGCGGCGTGCACGATCACGTCGTCGCGACCCGCAGCGCCCAGGAACTCGCGAAAGGTGTCCAGCTGGACCGCGAAGAGGTCGTCGTCG
>DATHFL010000197.1:0-2518 GCA_035318125.1 Solirubrobacterales bacterium
GATCGCCTCCAGCCGCTCCTCGATCGCCAGCAGCCTGCCGGGGTCGGCCTCGACGCCCTCGGCGTAGTCGCGCAGCTCCGAGGCGACGTCGCCGAGCTCGACCGCGAGGGCCGCCACCCGCTCGGCCAGGGCATCGAGCGACGGGTCGAGTCCGGCGGCACCCTGCAGCGCGGCTTCGGCCTGCGCCAGCGCCGCAGCGGCGCCGCCACCGTCAGCATCGGCACCGGCAAGGCCGGCATGAGCGACGGATGCGGCTTCCCGCAGGCCCTCGGCGTGGCGCAGGCGCTCGCGCTCGGCGGCGATCGTCTCGCGCTCCTCCGGTACCGGCGCCACCTCCTCGATCTCCGAGAGCTCGTAGCGGTAGAGGTCGAGGTCGCGCTCCCGCGAGCCTTCACGCTCGCGCAGCTCCGCCAGCTCGGCCTGCAGCCTGCCGGCCTCGAGGTGGACGTCGCGGTAGGCGCGGCGCAGCTCCAAATGATCGGCCCCAGCGAAGCCGTCAAGGACCTCCAGCTGCGCCGAGGAGATCGTCAGCCTCCGGTGCTCGTGCTGGCCGAAGAAGGCGAGCAACCGCCCACCGAGCAGCTTCAGGTCGGCGGCGGTGGCGGCGCGGCCGGCGACGAAGGCGCTGGTGCGGCCGCCGGCCGAGACCCGTCGTCCCAGCACGACCTCCTCGGCGCCCTCCGGCAGTCGCTCGGCCAGCTCAGCGAACTCGGGTTCCCCCAAGAGCCCCTCCGGCAGGTCGAAGACGCCCTCGACCCAGGCCTCCGGCGCCCCCGGCCGGACGATCTGCGCCCGCGCCTTTCCCCCCATCAGGAGGTCGAGAGAGTGGGCGAGCACGGTCTTGCCGGCGCCGGTCTCGCCGGTGATCGCATTCAGCCCCTCACCAAGTCGCAGCTCGGCCCGCTCGATCAGCAGCAGGTTCTCGATCCGCAGCTCGCGCAGCATGGGGTCTGTGTAGCAACGGCCGCGGACCGACTTGCCATGTTTTCGCGCTGATTGCGGCTAACCCACGGCGAGCATGGCGGCGATCACGCTGCCGACGATGCTCGCAAACAGAGTGACGAAGCCGATGATCATCGTTCGCTGCAGGGCATCGAACTTTCCGTCGAACTTCGCGTCGACGCCATCGATCTTGCTTTCAATCGCTTCGAACTTCCTGTCGATCAGTTCGAACCTTTTGTCGACCCGTTCGAATCCTTTGTCGACCCGTTCGAATCCCTGGATCATCTCCGAGCGCAGTTCGCGGATGTCGGCGTCGACGCGGTCGAAGCCCCTGTCCATCCGGGCCACCAGGTCGTCCAGCCGCTCGTCGGTCCACGTCTCTCTTGCCATCACCGCCATGACCTAATCATATGCGGCGTTTTGTCTACGGTGGCGCGCAGAACGAAAAATCTTTGTGAAATGTTCCGCGCGAAAGGCGCCTGCCCGGCCTCGCGGGCGTTTTAGACGGCCAAATGGCCGAACTTCTCGCGGATGCGGCCGTAGAAGCTCGTCCCCGGCAGCTGCGCCAGGGTGCTGACCGAGTCGAGGAAGCGGACCTCGAGCGTCGCCCCCGCCGCGAGGTCGGCGACCTGGCCGCCGTCGACCGCGACTTCGACCGGCTCGCGCTCGGGCGCGTTGCCGACGTGGAGGACGTCGCCGGGGGCGACGACCAGCGCCCGCGCGGTCAGCGAGTGCGGCGAGATGTAGCTGACGACGTAGCCCTTCACGCCCCAGGCGAGGATCGGGCCCTGGTTGGCGAGGTTGTAGCCGGTCGAGCCGACGGGGGTGGCGGCGACGAGCCCGTCGCAACGGACGTGGCCGACCTCCTCGCCGGCGATCCGGTAGCTGAGCTCGGCGACGCGGTCGTGAGGGCGGCGGGCGAGGGTGATGTCGTTGAGGCCGACCCGCTTCTGGCCGTCGACCGCGACCTCGAGGCCGGGCAGCGGGACCGTCTCGATTTCCCCCGCGAGGGCGCGGCGGATGCCGTCGGCGGCCTGGTCGCGCTCGACTGCGGCGAGGAAGCCGACGGTGCCGAAGTTGACGCCGAAGACCGGCACCTCGGTGTGGGCGAAGCGGCGCAGCGCGTGCAGGATCGAGCCGTCGCCGCCGAGGACGAGGCAGATGTCCGGCAGCGTGTGTTCGGCGGTGACGTCGACGCCCTCGCCGGCGGCGCCGTGCTTTTCCAGCTCCTCCTGACTGGCAGCGAGCCGCCAGCCGAGCTCGTGGGCGACCTCCGCCGCGACGGCGACGGCTTCGGAGGCCGAGGGAGGGTGCGAGTGGGTGATCAGGGCAGCGGTCTTCACCGGTCCTCCTCGACCACGGCGGCGACGGCGGCCTCCAGGTCCTCGATCTCCGGCCCCTCCCCCCCGCACCAGACGAAGGTCTCGCGGTTGCCCTTCGGGCCGGGCAGGCCGGAGGAGGCGAAGCCGCGTACCGGCAGGCCCAGCTCGCGGGCGGCCTCGGCGACCTTGAGGATCGCCTCGCGCCGGTCGGCAGCGTCGCGGACCACGCCCCGCCCGACCCGGTGCTTGCCGAG
>DATHFL010000198.1:0-5806 GCA_035318125.1 Solirubrobacterales bacterium
GCGCCGCCAGCCCCGGGTCCTCCAGCTCGACCTCGGGCGGCAGCTCGACGTGGAGGTCGTTGGAGGGATCAAGTCGCAGCCGCAGGCCGCGCGAGCGAGAGTCGAGGACGTGGCCGCCGCGGCTGCGGTCGGCGCTGAGGAAGTGCAGGTGGTAGCCGCCGACCTCGATCCCCTCGGCGTAGGCCGGGAAGCGGAAGCCGAGCATCGTCCCCTCGACCTCGGCGAGCTCGAAGACGTGCTGGTCGGCGACGACCTCGGTCAGCGGCCGGTAGGGCGGCTCCTGGCGCGGGACCGAGCGAGCGCGGACCAGCTCGAAGCGGCCGTCGAGGCGGACCGCGGCGGAGGAGGCGCCGGCGGGCAGCAGCGCGTCGATTCGCGCCAGCAGCTCCTCGTGGGTCAACGCCTCCTCGGGCAGCCGCTCGTCGACGGTCGGCTCGAAGCGGGTGACGGCGGCGAACGGCGTCCGTGCCTGCGGCGGCACGCGGCTCACCCTGCCGTCGACGTCGGCGCGGAAGAACTCGCCGTCGAGGGCCACCATCTCACCGTCGAGGTGGTTGAGCGTCCCCAGACCGAGGTCGCCGCGCTCGGCCAGCTCGGCGAAGCTGAGATCGCCCTCGAAGGCGCCGTCGAGCAGCGCCCTGATCGTCGAGGCCTGGAAGAGGACGTGCGGCTCGCGCTCCTCGTGGAGGTCGGCGCGGCGCATCGACTCCACGTGCAGGGACCGGATCCAGCGCTCGTCGAGCACGGTGGCAGTCTGCCATCCGTGCGGGATAGGCTCGCGCCATGTTCTCCGGGGGCTTCAAGCGCTCGTCCCGGTACGGGCTGATCGGCGTCTTCGTCGTCGCCGCCCTCACCGTCGTGATCGGGCTGACGATGGGCCAGGGGGAATCGAACCCGAAGGTCGCCTTCGCGCTGATCTTCGGCGTCCTCGCGGTCTTCCTCGTCGGCCTCTTCGCCCTCCAGCGCTCCGACCTCGAGCGAACCGCCGGCGGCGACGCGGCAGCCCGCAGCCGCGCCGTGGCCGAAGGCGGCGGTCAGCCGGTGGAGGACCCGACCTCGGTCGGCGAAGCCGAGCTCTGGGCCTCGCTGGCGATCGCCCCGATCGACCCCGACGCGGTCCGCGCCCAGTCGGAGATGTGGGACGTCGGCCGCCGCAGCATCCGCCTCGGGATGCTGATCGTGGTCCTGATCTTCCTCACCGTGCCGCCGATCTACCTGCTCGAAACCTTCGTGCCGCTGCTGATCGGCGTGCCGCTGATCGTCGCCGCGGCCCTCTACGGCGCCTTCCGCGCGATCGGTCCCGGCGGCGAGCTCGACCAGGGCTACGAGCGCACCGACCGGGCGATGAAACCGCTGGGCCTGCAGGTGACCGCCCGCCCCAAGGGCGGCTTCGAGCCGCGCGGGCCGACCATGCCCGGCTTCGACTACCGACTGCGCGGGACCACCGAGCTGAGCGGCGAACGCCACGGCCGCCGGGTCACCGTCCGCTTCGGCGGCTCCGAAGACGCCGGCTTCAGCGAGGTCGCGGTCCTCGCTCCCTGCGACGAGTTCGAGGCGAAGTCGAAGCGGGTCGCGGTCCACAGCGGCCCCGACGGCATCCTCGTCTCCCGCCGCAAGGCGCAGCAGAGCGATTGGCTCTGCGACCTCTGGCTGGCCGAGCGGCTCGCCTCCGCCTGACCGCGGCGGACCAAAAGGTCCGCTCGTGACACCATCAGGCCATGGCGGCGATAGAGCTCCACGACGCAGTCAAGACCTTCGGCCCGATCACCGCGGTCGCCGGTCTCGACCTCGAGGTGCCGGAAGGCATCTGCCTCGGCCTGCTCGGCCCCAACGGCGCCGGCAAGTCGACGACGATGCGACTGCTGACCGGGCAGGCGATCGCCGACTCCGGCGAACTGCGTGTGCTCGGCCACGAGCTGCCCGCCGAAGCGAAGACGGCCCGGGGCAAGATGGGGGTCGTCCCCCAGCTCGACAACCTCGACGTCGACGTCACCGTCGAAGACAACCTGGCGATCTTCGCCCGCCTCTACCGGGTGCCGGACGTCGGCAAGGCGGTGGACAAAGCGCTCGACATCTCCCGCCTGCAGGAGCGCCGCCGCGACGCGGTCGACGAGCTCTCCGGCGGGATGCGGCGGCGGCTGCTGCTGGCCCGCGGCCTCGTCCACGAGCCGCGCCTGGTCCTCCTCGACGAGCCGACGGTCGGGCTCGACCCGCAGATCCGCACCGAGCTCTGGACGCTGATCGGCGAGCTGAAAGCGCGGGGGACGACGATCCTGATGTCGACCCACTACATCGAGGAGGCCGAGCGGCTGGCCGACGAGGTGGCGGTGATGCACGAAGGGCGGATCATCAGCCGCGGCCGCCCGGTCGAGCTGATCGACCAGCACGCCGGCCGCTTCACCGCTGAGATCTACGGGCCGCCCGACCGGCTGGCCGAGGCGCGGGCGGAGGCCGAATCGCGGGGCCTGGCGGTGCGCCCGGCCGGGCCGGCGATCGCCGTCGTCGGCTCCGAGAAGGCCGACGGCTTCGTCCCCGACGACGCCGTCGTCCGCGCCGCCTCGCTTGAGGACGTCTTCGTCCTGCTGACCGGCGAGGAGGCCGAGTGATGGAGGCGGCGACGCAAACGGCGCAGCCGCAGCGCCAGATGCGGCGCCTGGAACCGGCGGCGATCGCCGGGATCATGAGCCGCGAGGTCGCCAACTTCCGCACCTACTGGAAGGGAACGACCTTCTCCAGCGTCCTCGAACCGATCGTCTACCTGCTCGCCTTCGGCCTCGGCCTCAGCGCCACCCTGGTCGACGAAGTCGACGGCATCCCCTACATCGAGTTCGTCGGCACCGGGATGGTGGCGACGGCGGTGATCTTCTCCAGCGCCCTGCCGGCGATGTTCGGCACCTTCGTCAAGCACCGCTTCCAGAACACCTACGACGCGATCCTCGCCGCCCCGGTCGACGTCGAGGAGCTGGTCAGCGCCGAGATGCTCTGGATCGGGATCCGCTCCGGCACCTACGGCTGCGTCCCGCTCCTGGTCACGATCGGCTTCGGCCTCGACCCGGCTCCGGGGATGCTGCTGGTGCCGCTGTTCTGCTTCGTCACCGCACTCGGCTTCGCCGGCTTCGGCGTGGCGATGGCGGCGACCGTCGCCAAGATCGACCAGTTCAACTACGTGACCGCGCTCTTCGTGACGCCGCTGTTCCTCGTCGCCGGCACCTTCTTCCCGATCGACGGCCTGCCCCAGGGCGTGCAGGTGGTGGCGCAGTTCAACCCCCTGCACCAGCTGGTCGAACTGGTCCGCGGCGGCGCCTTCGGCTTCGAGGCGGTCGACCTCCTGCGTTTTGCCTTCCTCGTCTGCTTCGCGCTGATCACCTGGCGGGTCGCGATCCGCCAGATGTACAAGCGCCTGATCGACTAGCGACAGGGCAGATATATGGACCGTGCACCCGCCTTCGAAACGAGGTCACCGGGCGTGTCCGTCGCTTGAGGCTCGAGCCGGGCTCTCCTGCGGCACCCGCGGCATCCGCTTAAGGCTGCTTCCTTCCGGACCTGACCTGATTCGCGTGCCCACGTCGCGCAGGACCCGGCCGTCAACGCCGCCGCGACGCACTGACCCCGACGGCCAGTCCCTCGGAACGGTAGTCGGCCCCGCTAAGCGGATTTCGGGTTACAAGGCACCGCTGATTCCCCGCCTAGCACGGTCCGCCCCTGATCCTAGCGGGGAGCGGCCGTAGGATCACCGCCGTGATCGCGGTCGACACCGACTCCTTCTTCGCGATCGTCGTCGTCGCCGCCCTCGCCGCGATCACCGTCGCCGCGGTCCCCAAGCGCTTCGCGCCCCCGGTCGTCGTCCTCGAGCTGGTGCTGGGGATCGCGATCGGCCCCGAGGTCCTCGGCCTCGCCCACAGCGACGACTTCGTCAACTTCTTCGCCAACCTCGGGCTGGGGATGCTCTTCTTCTTCGCCGGCTACGAGATCGACTTCGAGCGGATCAGGGGACTGCCGATGAAGCTGGGGGCGCTCGGTTGGGTGCTGTCGGTGGCGATCGCCTACGGGCTCGGCGGCCTGCTGGCGGCCGCCGGGGTCGTCGTCTCCTTCCTCTACACCGGCTCGGCGATGGCGACGACGGCGATCGGGACCCTGATCCCGATCCTCCGCGACAACGGCGAGCTGAAAACGCGCTTCGGCACCTACCTGCTGGCGGCGGGCGGGGCGGGCGAGTTCGGCCCGATCCTGCTGGTGACCCTGGTCCTCTCGACCGCCAACCCCCTGCACGAGTCCGCGATCCTGCTCGCCTTCGTCGCCCTCGCCCTCGCCCTCGCGCTGGTCTCGGTCCGCTACGCCTGGCGCGGCTGGCCGGCGCTGGAGCGGACCTTCGAGGCGAGCAGCCAGCTGGCGGTGCGGGTGACCGTGGTCCTGATCTTCGGCCTGGTGCTGTTGGCGAGCAACCTCGGCCTCGACGTCCTCCTCGGCGGCTTCGTCGCCGGGATGATCACCCGCCTGGCGCTGAAGGGCCGCGAGCTGGCGGTCTTCGAGTCGAAGCTGACCGCGGTCGGGTTCGGCTTCTTCGTCCCTTTCTTCTTCGTCACCAGCGGCATCGAGTTCGACCTCGCCGCCCTCGGCTCGGCGGAGGCGCTGGGCAAGCTGGCCCTCTTCTTCGTCCTCTTCCTGGTCGTCCGCGGGGTGCCGGCGATGCTGCTCTACGGCAAGGTCCTCGCCCTCCGCGACCGCGCCGCCCTCGCCTTCTACTCCGCCACCGAGCTCCCCCTGGTGGTCGCGATCACGACGATCGCGGTCGATCAGGGGCACATGAAGAGCTCAACCGCCGCCGGCCTCGTCGGCGCCGCGATGCTCTCGACCCTGATCTACCCCTTCGTCGGCATGGCCCTCCGCAAGGACGCCTCCCAGAAGGAGTCCGAGGGGGAGCCGCCAAGCTCCGGAGGGGTCGCGCCCGCCGTCGTATGATGGCCTCCCTCTGAGGGCGCGTAGCTCAGTGGGAGAGCGCTCGCTTCACACGCGAGAGGTCGCTGGTTCGAAACCAGCCGCGCCCATCACCGCGACCCGTTTGCGCAAAGTGCGGGATCGGCCCAGAGCAGTCCACGTCAATTGGACATTCTGTCCTTCTTTAGCGGTTAGGGTCGCGGCCTCATGGCCACCCCCTTCTGCGGCGAGCTGCGACTGATGAGCTTCGACTATCCGCCCAAGAGCTGGGCGCAATGCGACGGGCAGGTGCTGCCGATCTCCCAGAACCAGCAGCTGTTCAGCCTGCTGGGGACGATGTACGGGGGCGACGGGAAAACGACCTTCGCGCTGCCGGACCTGCGCGGCCGGGTCCCGATCCACGTCGGCCCCGTCTTCAAAAAACAGGGGGAACAGGTGGGCGAGGAGTTCCACAAACTGACCGAAGCGGAGCTTCCCACCCACACCCACGAAATCATGGCCTCCTCGCGCCCTGGCAGCCAGGCGATGCCGGGGATGCTCGCCAGCACCTCGAACGCCTACCGGGACAGGGTCGTCGACCAGGTGACCCCGATCCATCCCGAAACGCTGGCGCCGGCCGGCGGCGGGCAGGGGCACGAGAACCGCCACCCCCTCCTGGTCACCAACTGGTGCATAGCCCTGACCGGGATCCACCCCCCGCGACCCTGAGCCATGGCCGAAGAATATTTGGGAGAGATCAGGATGTTCGCCGGGGACTACGCCCCCCGTGGCTGGGCCATCTGCAACGGCCAGGCCCTCCCGATCTCAGAGCACGATGCCCTCTTCACCCTGATCGGGACCACCTACGGCGGCGACGGACAGCAGACCTTCA
>DATHFL010000199.1:0-5196 GCA_035318125.1 Solirubrobacterales bacterium
TCGACGTCGACGAGATGTCCGGCGGCCGCTTCCGGCTGGGGATGGGCGCGGGGGTCAAACGCCTGAACGAGACCTGGCACAACGCCGACTACGGCCGCCCGGCGCCGCACCTGCGCGAGGCGATCGAGGCGACCCGGCTGATCATGCGACAGGCGAGCGCCGGCGAGCCGATCCGCTACGAGGGTGAGTACTACGACATCGACATCAAGGGCTGGGTCCGCCCGCACCCGGCGCCGCGCGAGGCGGTGCCGATCTACACCGCCGCCGTGCAGGCGGGGATGGCGCGGATGGCCGGCGACGTCGCCGACGGCCTGATCGGCCACCCGATCCAGAGCCTGCGCTGGATCGACGAGGTCGTCGTCCCGGCCTTCGAGGAGGGGCTGCGGCGCTCCGGCCGCGAGCGCTCCGGTTTCGACTACCTGCCGACCGTCTGCTGCGCGATCGACGACGACGAGGGTCGCGCGATCGAGATGGCCCGCCGCACGATCTCCTTCTACGCCACCGTCAAGACCTACATGCCGCTCTGGGAGTTGCACGGCTTCGCCGACAACGCCGTCGCCGCTGGCGAGGCCTTCCGTCGCGGCGACCTCGCCGCCGTCCCCGCGGCGATCAGCGACGAGATGGTCGAGGCCTACTGCGCCGCCGGCCCCCTCGACAAGGTCCGTGCCCGCGTCGAGGCGACCGCCGAGCGCGCCGACGGCCTCTTCCTCACCCCGCCGACCTACTTCATCTCCCCCGAGGAGCTGAGCGAGTTCCAGAACCGCATCATCGACGCCTTCGGCCCCGGCGCGTGAGCGCCGAGTCCGCGAAAACCCCCCTTGAAGGAGGGTTTTCGCGAACTCGCGAGATCAGCCCTGGACACGCGCCCATCTATGGGCAGACGACGATCAGGTGGAAGTCGGCGTCCTCGTTGTTCCCGTCTTTGTCGCGGGTGCGGACCTCGATTGCGTTTGGGTTCGCCGCCGAGCTGTTGGTCTGCGCGTAGCCCGGGTTCGGGACCGAGGTGCCGGCGTTGTCGCGGCCGGCGACGTTGGCGCAACCGGAGACGTTGAAGGGGAAGGCGACGGTGACCGCCCCACCGCCCTCGGTCGCGGTGATGCCTTCGCCGCTGGCGCGGGCGAGAACGGCGTTGCCGGGGCTCGCCGGGTTGTTGACCACCGCCCAGAAGGTGTGGGTGGCGACCTTCGCGAACGGCACGGTGCCGAGCTTGTCGGTGTTGATCTGGAACCCCGTCAGGGTGTCCTTCTTCAGCTTGCCGCCGCCGATCGTCTGCTTCTTGATCGCGCCGCCGTTGATCGTCTGCGCCGCGTAGGCGGTCCCTGCGAGGGCGACGATCAGGGCGATCACCGCGACCACCATCGCCGGCGACGGGCGCCTCTTCGTGAGCGTTCTCATCCCTGACTCCTTCCAGTCGATGCCGAGTACCCGAAATCAAGTAACCCGCCGGAGGGCGAGTTGGTGCGGTCGGGCTACCCCGGAAGGGCGGCGACGAAGCGCTCGAAGGCGCCGATGTCGGTCACGGCGGGGCCGTGGCCGGGGAGGATCAGCGAGGGATTGAGCTCGGCCAGCTTGCGGATCGAGCGCCGGTTCTCGGCCGGGTCGTAGGTGAAGATCTCGGGCGGCTCCTTGATCCCCGGCAGCCCGGTCGCGTAGCTCATGTTGCGGATCACGTCGCCGCAGATCGCGACCCGGTCGCTCTCGCGGAAGAAGATCACCTCGCCGCGCGAGTGGCCGGGGGCGTGGACGACGCGGAAGCCCGCCAGCTCGTCGCCGTCCTGCAGGACGCGCTCGACCTTGTGGGGCGGTCCCTGCCAGATCGCCGCGACCAGTCGGTTCACGGGGTTGCTCTGCGAGGCCTCCTGGACCGGCCGCTTGCCTTCCATCGCCTCGACGTCGTCGGCGTGGCAGGCGAGGGGGACGCCGCGCGCCTCGCAGACCGCCTTGGCGCAGCCCTGGTGGTCGGGGTGGACGTGGGTCAGCGCCAGCAGCGAGATCTCCCGCCCCTCGAGCTCGGCGAAGATCCGCCGCCGGTCCCAGCTGCGGCCGGCGTCGATCAGGACGTCCTCGGCGAGGTAGACGTTGATCGTCGGGGCCGGGAACTCCTTCAGCCGCCAGACGCCGGGGGCCAGGTACTTCAATGCGGCATCCCGAGGGTGTCGCGCGGCTCGCCGCTGTGCTGGGCCAGATCTTCGAGGCGGGCGATCTGGCGCTCGCCCTCGGCCCGCGCCGGGTGGCCGGCGGGCAGCGGCTCGATCAGGCGGCGGATGCGGTTGCGCACCTGCAGCGCGAAGTGGGGGGTGACCGGACCGGCGAGGGCGCGGATGTCCTCGGCCGTGACCTCCCTGGCCCCTCCGAGCAGCTGTGGGTTCTCCGACTCGCTCATCCTTCGCCGATCTTCGCAAGCTCGGCCAGCTCGTTGACTTCCGCCTGCTGCTCGACGCTGATCGCCTCCCCGTCGCCGACGATCCAGACGTGGTTGTAGAAGGCGCGGGTGGGGTCGCTGGTGTAGCCGGGCTTGACGTCGAGGAAGTAGTCGCGGAGGACGGCCGGCAGCGCCTCGGCGTCGTCCGTCAGCAGCAGCGGGCCCCAGGTGCCGGCGGCGGAGAGCGGCGCCGCCGCGGCAGCGTCGGCGGGCGAGTCGCTGCGGGCGAGGACGAAGCCGTGGCCGGGGTCGTTGACGTCCCAGCCGAAGTCGCCGCTGCGATAGCGGGCGAGGGCGAGGGCGCTGGCGACCGGGTCCTCACCGGCGACCCGCTTCACCCGTTTGGAGATCGCGGCGATTTCCTTCAGCACGTCGGCGGAGATCGCCGCCTCGGGGCCGAGCACGTAGACCGGCACCTGCGGGTGCGCCTTGAGGACCGCCGCGGTCGGGGCGGGCAGCTTCTTCGCCTCCGCGTAGAGGACGGGGTCGCCGGAGCGGGCGGCCCAGGCGGCGGCGGGCATCGCGAAGTCGGGACGCGAGCTGGAGGCGACGAGGACGTGCGCCGGCGGCTCGCCGGAGAGGCGGTCGCGCAGGGTGGCGATCTGGGCGGCGGTGCTGGCGGCGTCGCCGGAGTCGACCCGGGTCACCTCGCCGGCGCCGCCGGGAAGGGCGACCCCCCCGACCGCGAAGACGGCCGCCCCGCCGGTGCTCTTGTCGCCCCGCGGGTCGAGCGCGGCGAGGGCTTCCTCGCTCGCCTCCGGCAGCTCGTCGGCGCGCGAGAAGAGGACCGGGGCGCGGACCGGCGGCGCCATCAGGACCGCGGCGGCGATCGCCCCGGCCCAGTCTTCCTCGCCGACCAGCGTCACCGCCGCCGGTCGCTGCGCGGGGGTGGTGGAGGGGAAGACCGCGAGGGCCGCGGCGGCCGCGTTGGCGGTCGGGTCGGGGCCGCCGACGCGGGTCGTGTTGACGGTCGCGAAGCTGGGGAAGCCGAGCGCTTCCGGGGTGGCGGAGGCCGGGGCCTCGCCGGAATCGCTCGGGGCGGCGGCCGGCGCCGGCGCCGGGCTCGCGCCCTCGTCCTCGCTGCCGCTGCTGCCGACGATCGCGACGACGATGAAGACGAGGGCGAGGACGACCAGCGCCGCCAGCAGCTTCGGCGCCAGGGGCTTGGGCTGGCGGGGGTCGGATTGCGGCTTTGCCGGCCGCTTCTTCGGCGCCTTCTCCTCCTGCGACTCGGGCGCCTCTTTCTCCGCTTCTTTCCCCTTCTCCTCGGGAGCGGGGACGTCGGCGTTGATCGGGCGCTTCGGGATCACCGGCTGGAAACGTACCGAGCGGTTGCCGCGCGAAGGAGTACGATTTCCGGGCGACTGGCTGACTGACCAGTCAATCAGGCCCCGGCAGAGAGAGGAAGCAGATGAATTTCGCCTACAACGACGAGCAACGGGAGTTCAAAGCGCACTGTCGCAAGTTCGCGCGCGAGGTGATCCGGCCGGCGGCCCGCAAGCACGACGAAGAGGAGAGCACCCCCTGGGAGGTGATCAAGGAGGCGCGCAAGCAGGGCTTCGGCGGCCTCGAGTCGATCCAGCGCAACGCCTCCGACCCCGAGGGGCAGCTGCAGGTGATCTCGGCCGAAGAGTTCCACTGGGGCTGTGCCGGGATCGCCCTGGCGATCAGCGGCTCCGGTCTCGCCGCCGCCGGCATCGCCTCCTCCGGCACGCCCGAGCAGATGTCCCGCTGGGTGCCGGAGTGCTTCGGCAGCGGCGAGGAGATCAAGCTCGGCGCCTACGCGGTCACCGAGCCGCAGGCCGGCTCCGACGTCAAGAGCCTGAAGACGACCGCCAAGCGCGACGGCGACGAGTGGGTCCTCAACGGCACCAAGGTCTTCATCACCAACGGCGGCATCGCCGACGTCCACGTCGTCGTCGCCACCGTCGACCCGGCCCTCGGCACCCGCGGCCAGGCCTCCTTCGTCGTCCCCAAGGGGACCCCCGGCCTCAGCCAGGGCAAGAAGGAGACCAAGCTCGGGATCCGCGCCTCCCACACCGCCGAGATCGTGCTCGAGGACTGCCGCATCCCGGCCGACTACCTGCTCGGCGGCGAGGAGAAGCTCGAGCGCAAGCTGCAGCGCGGCCGCGAAGGCAAGAAATCGCGCGGCGCCGACGCCCTGGCGACCTTCGAGATCACCCGGCCGTTGGTCGGCGCCTCAGCGCTGGGGATCGCCCAGGCGGCCTACGAGTGGACCCTCGAGTACCTCGACGGCCAGAGCGAAGGCGGGGTGCCGATGCTGAAAGCGCAGCGGATCCAGCAGACGCTGGCCGATGTCGCCACCGAGATCGAGTCAGCGCGCCTGCTGGTCCAGCGGGCCGCCTGGATGGGCCGCAACGGCGTGCCGATGACCGGCGGCCAGGGCTCGATGTCGAAGCTCAAGGCCGGCGACGTGACGATGTGGGCAACGACGACGCTGATGGACCTGGTCGGCCCCTACGCGCAGAGCACCGAGTGCCCGCTGGAGAAGTGGTTCCGCGACGCCAAGATCTACCAGCTGTTCGAGGGCACGGCGGAGATCCAGCGGATGGTCATCTCCCGGATGCAGGCCCGCGAATACGCCGAGCGCCTCGGCTACGCCGCCGAAGTCGCCCACGAGGCGACGAAAGAGCCCGTAGCCGCCTAACGACGGGCCGATCCGTCCACCCTCCCGGGGCCGACGGGACGAAATGACCCTCATAGGCAGTCATTTCGTCCCGTCGGCGGAAGGGGTGCGTCTTTTCGGCCCGTCG
>DATHFL010000200.1:0-2435 GCA_035318125.1 Solirubrobacterales bacterium
CAGTTGAGCGGGGTCGAGGCGTCGATCGCCGGCTCGAGCTGGATCCCGTCCTCGTCCCAGCCGTCGCGGGCGGTGAGCAGCAGCTCGACCGCGGCACCGCCGCCGGGGGGCGGCTCAGCCGGCTCCGGCGTGCCCGCTCGCAGCGGCCGGTAGGCCTCGCCCAGCAGCGCCTCGCCGCAGAGGTTGACGGCGCCGACGATCTCGGGCCGCGAGCGGAAGTTGCCGCTCAGCTCCATCAGCTCGGCGTCGGCGCGGCGCTCGACCTCCTCGCGGCGGCGGCGGAAGACGTCGAGGTCGGCGTGGCGGAAGCCGTAGATCGACTGCAGCTCGTCGCCGACCACGACCAGCTCGGTCTTCGGCCCGCGCAGCGCCTCGATCAGCCGCAGCTGCAGCCGGTTCGTGTCCTGGAACTCGTCGACGAGGATCTGGCTGAAGCGGGCGCGGTAGTGCTCGCCGATCTCGGCCCGCTCCAGCAGCCGCGCGGCGAGGATCTGCAGGTCCTCGAAGTCGATCCCCGCCCGCCGTTCCTTCGCCGCCTCGAAGCGGGCGGAGAAGAGGCGCAGCAGCTCGCCGAGGTGCCCGTAGGCGACGCCGCCCTCGCCGGCCTCGGCGGTGTGGGCGACCGCGGCGTCGATCGCCTCCCTGTAGGAGGCGAGGGCTTTCGCTTTGCTCGTGGTCGCGAGCGACCGCAGCTCTTCCAGGCTCGGTGCCGCGCCAGGCGCCCCGAGCAGCGCCAGCGCCCGCTCCGGCAGCTCGCGTTTGCCGTCGCCCTCCTTCAGCTCCGCCAGGCACTCTTCGGCGGCCTCGGCGGCGCGCCGCAGGGCCGCCGCCGGGTCTGCGGGCGGTGGCTCCGGCAGCTGCGGGTCGGCGACGCCGCGGCTGCGGAGCTCGTCGTGGACGGCGGCGATCGCCCCCCGCAGGCCCTCGACGTCGTAGGCGGCGACCGTCTCCTCCCGCGCCGGGTCGCCGCCGGCGAGGAACTCGACCAGGGCGTCGTCGAAGGCCTCCCGCGCCGCGCGCGCCGCCTCCGGCGCGTCGAGCACCCGGAAGCCGGGATCGACCCCGGCGGCGACCGGGTGGGCGGCGAGCACCCGGTTGCAGAAGCCGTGGATCGTCGTCACCCAGGCACTGCCGATCCCGGCCAGGGCGGCGGCCGCGCGCTCCGAGCCCCGCTCCGCCCGCCGTCCCAGCTCGGCCCGGATCCGCTGCCGCAGCTCGCCCGCGGCCTTGTCGGTGAAGGTGAAGGCGAGGATCGCGTCGGGGGGGACGCCGCTGTCGCAGACGAGCCGGCAGTAGCGATCGACCATCACTCCCGTCTTGCCGGTCCCCGCGCCCGCCTCCAGCAGCACGTCCACGCCGCGGGCGGCGATCGCCGCGGCCTGCTCGGGGGTGGGCTCGCGCGGCGTCACGGTCGCCTCCTCGGCGCTCACCGCTCGTCCTCCTCCCGGTCCACCTCGTACTGCGGCGCCCGGTCGCGGCGGCAGATCGAGGCGAAGGTGCAGTAGGCGGGGCAGACGTCGTGGCCGCGCAGGCCCGGCCGCGGGCCGGGGTCGCGGCGGATCTCGCCGGTCCGCATCCGGGCGACGATCTCGCCGCCGCGCCGCCGCGAGTCCTCCAGCAGCTCCGCCAGGCCCTCCGGCTCGACCACGTCGGTCGAGTAGAGGCCGTAGCCGCCGAGCTCTCCGGCGACCTCGGACGACACCACCCCCCGCGGCCGCCGCGAGGAGGTGCCGCGCAGCGGGTGGTAGAGCGCCCCGACCGGCTCCGCCCCCCAGTGCTCGGCGACGGCGAGCAGGTAGAGCGGCAGCTGCAGCTTCGCCCGCTCCTCGAACTTCTCCCGCGGCGTCACCTGGCTGGCGAGCTTGTAGTCGATGACGACGGCGCGGCCGTCGCCGGAGCGGTCGACCCGGTCGACGGCGCCGTGCAGCCCCCAGCCGCCGAGGTCGAGCGCCGGCCGCTCGGCGTCGGGGTGCTCGCCGAAGCGCGCCTCCAGCAGCCAGGGCTCGAAGCCGCCGGTCTCGCGCTCGGCCTCCTCGGCGAGGAAGCGCTCCAGCAGCCGTTCGACCCGGCGCGCGATCGCCCGCTCGGCCGGGTGGGTGCCGAGCTCGCGCTCGGCGACGATCTCCGCCACCAGCTCGCGGCCGCGCGCGGTCCAGGCGGCGAGGGAGCCCGGCCGCGGCAACGGGTCGCCGCCGGGGCGCTCGCGGTAGAGGCGGTCGAGCGCCTCGTGCATCAGCCCGCCCTGGACGAGCGGGTCGGGGACCGGGTCGAGCAGCTGCGGGTCGAGCTCGTGGCCGGCGAACCAGCGATAGGAGCAGAGGTCGAACTCCTCCAGGGTGGTGCCGCCGTAGGCGGGGACGGCGGCCAGCGACTCCAGCGCCGCCGGGTTCCTCAGCGGACCGGGCGCGCGCGAGGCGGCCTCGGCGCGGCGGGCC
>DATHFL010000201.1:0-2447 GCA_035318125.1 Solirubrobacterales bacterium
GAGGTCGACCTCGCCGGGCGCGGCCTCAAGGGCCAGCTCAAGCACGCCGACCGGATCGGCGCCCGCCGCGTCCTCATCCTCGAGCCCGACGGCGCCGCCCAGCTGCGCGACATGCGGACCGGAGAGCAGCGCCCCGCCGATCCCGGCAACCTTGTCGAGGAGATGACGGGAGGGGACTCGTGAGCGAGGCGACGCCGCCGCTGCGCGCCAACGGCTACCGCGACGTCTGGTGCGGCCGGGTGCTGCCCGACCGGGTCGACTCCGAGGTGCGGGTCGCCGGCTGGGTCAACCGCCGCCGCGACCACGGCGGCCTGATCTTCATCGACCTCCGCGACCGCACCGGGATCGTCCAGCTCCTCTTCCATCCCGACAGCTCGGGCGAGTCGTTCGAGCTCGCCCACAAGCTGCGCGCCGAGGACGTGCTGAGCGCCACCGGCACGGTGGTGCGGCGCTCCGAGGACACCGTCAACCCCGAGCTCGCGACCGGCGAGGTCGAGCTGAAGGTCACCGCCGCCGAGCTGCTCGCCGGCTCGGAGACGCCGCCCTTCCAGGTCGAGGGCTTCAGCGGCGAGGTCGGCGAGGACACGCGGCTGCGCTACCGCTACCTCGACCTGCGCCGCGAGCAGATGCAGCGGGCGCTGCGGCTGCGCCACCGGGTGGTCGGCGCGATGCGCGAGTTCCTCGACGGCGAGGGCTTCCTCGACATCGAGACGCCGGTCCTGACCCGCTCGACGCCGGAGGGCGCCCGCGATTTCCTCGTCCCCAGCCGCCAGCAGCAGGGCTCCTTCTACGCGCTGCCGCAGTCGCCGCAGCTGTTCAAGCAGCTGCTGATGATGTCCGGGTTCGAGCGCTACTACCAGGTGGCGCGCTGCTTCCGTGACGAGGCGACCCGGGCCGACCGCCAGGCCGAGTTCACCCAGCTCGACGTCGAGATGTCCTTCGTCGACGTCGAGGACGTGATCGCGGTCAACGAAGCGCTGCTGGCGCACGTCTTCGAGCGCGCCGGCGGTCCGCAGATCGAGCGGCCGATGCAGCGGATGGGCTACGACGAGGCGATGGACCGGTTCGGCACCGACCGGCCGGACCTGCGCTTCGGCCTCGAGCTGGTCGACCTCGGCGACGCTCTGCGCGAGACCGAGTTCAAGGTCTTCCGCTCGATCCTCGATGGGGGCGGCTCGATCCGCGGCATCAACGCCGGCCGCCGCGAGCTGCCGCGCTCCGAGCTCGACGGCCTCATCAGCCGCGCCCAGGAGCTGGGGGCGAAGGGGCTGGTCTGGGCCTTCCGCGAGGGCGACGGCTGGCGCTCGCCGACCGCCAAGTTCCTCAGCGAGGCCGAGCTCGCCGACCTCAACCGGCGCCTCGGCGCCGAGGACGGCGACCTGCTGCTGCTGGTCGCCGACAAGCGCCCGGTCACCGACGCGGTGCTCGGTCAGCTGCGGCTCGACCTGGCCGAGCGCTTCGAGCTGATCGACGAGGGCGAGGACCGCCTGGTCTGGATCGTCGACTGGCCGCTGATGGAGTGGAACGAGCAGGAGAAGCGCTGGGACGCGCTCCACCACCCGTTCACGGCCCCGGCCGGCGAGTTCGACCCCGACGATCCGGGAGCGGCCCGCGCCCAGGCCTACGACGTCGTCTGGAACGGGCAGGAGCTGGGCGGCGGCTCGATCCGTATCCATGACGCCGCGGTCCAGGAGCAGGTCTTCGCGGCGCTCGGGATCGACAAGGAGACGGCGGAGGCCCGCTTCGGCTTCCTGCTCGAGGCGCTGCGCTACGGCGCCCCGCCGCACGGCGGCATCGCCTACGGCGTCGACCGCATCGTCCAGCGCCTCTACGGCGCCGAGACGATCCGCGACGTGATCGCCTTCCCGAAGACCGCCTCCGGCTTCGACCTGCTGACCGGGGCGCCGGCGCCGGTCGACGACCTGCAGCTGCGCGACCTCGGCATCGCCATCCACAAACGGAATCTCGCAGGCCACTGAGATGGCCCTGCGGGACTGGATCCCCCGCAGGTGGCGGCCGGGCCCCGGGCCCGGGCAGACGCCCGTCCACGTCGACGACCCCAGCTATGACAGCTGGGAGGTGGTCCGCGACTTCGGCGACGTCAAGACCGCCCGCGCCTAGCACCAGTCTCTGACCGAGGCCGGGATCGAGGCCGTCCTGACCTCCGACTGGCCGATCGACCGCTTCGGCCGCGGCGACATCTCCCTCCGCGTCCCCGCCGAGCGCTGGAGCGAAGCCGAGTGGCACCTGTCCAACCTGGACGACTGAGCGGTTTAGGCACCGCGTCCGGGTGGTAAGTTGACCGCAGGCTCGAGCCCGTACGAGAGCCGTCTCACCGTTTGACCCAACACAAACGGCGCGGGAGCCACCGTCTCCGGGTCCCTTGGGGTCAGGAGCAGGCACCCACCTTCATTTGAAGGGATCAAAGCCAGAGGCGGCAACGGCGG
>DATHFL010000202.1:0-8747 GCA_035318125.1 Solirubrobacterales bacterium
CCGGCCGGTTGACGGCCATCGCGACGCTGTAGGTGCGGGTCCGCTCGCGCATCGAGGATCGGAGTTCTACTGACCGCGCCGGCCCGGGGTCGGCCGACTCCCCGCGTCGATAGCCTCGGGCACCCGGGACCACCAGTCGAGAGGAAGCGATGGCCGACGGAAACGAGCGCAGCGGCGGTATCGAGGCGGAAGCCCTCGTCCGCGAGTTCAAGAACGGGCCGCGGGCGGTCGACGGCATCGACCTCGAGGTCGCCCCCGGTGAGATCTACGGCTTTCTCGGCCCCAACGGCGCCGGCAAGTCGACGACCGTGCTGATGCTGACCACCCTCCTCCCCCCCACCTCGGGGACCGCCCGCGTCGGCGGCTTCGACGTGGTCGGCGAAGGGCCGCGGGTGCGCGCCACGATCGGCGCCGCCCTGCAGGAGGCGGCGCTCGACCCGCTGCTGAGCGGCCGCGAGCACATGCGCCTGCAGACCGCCCTGCACGGGCTCGACAAGAGCGAGCGGGCCAGCCGCGGCAGCGAACTGCTGGAGCGGGTCGGCCTCGCCCACGCCGCCGACCGCAAGGTCGGGGGCTACTCGGGCGGGATGAAACGCCGGCTCGACCTCGCGCTCGCGCTCGCCCACCGGCCGCGCATCCTCTTCCTCGACGAGCCGACCACCGGCCTCGACATCCAGAGCCGCACGGCGCTGTGGGGAGAGGTCGCGCGCCTCGCCGCCGAGGACGGGGTCACCGTCTTCCTCACCACGCAGTACCTGGAGGAGGCCGACGCGCTCGCCAACCGGGTCGGGATCATCGACCACGGCCACATCGTCGCCGAGGGCACCCCGGCCGAGCTGAAGGCCGAAATCGGCCGCCCGACCGTGGAGGCGATCCCGCGCGAGGAGGGCGAGCGCGAGCGGATGGCGGCGGTGCTCGGCCGCTTCGGCGAGCCGGCCGGCGCCTCCCCCCGCGCCGTCGCCGTCCGCCTCGCCGGCGGCGAGTCGCAGCTGGCCGAGGTGGTGCGGGCGCTCGACGCCGAGCAGATCGCGATCGAGCATCTGCAGCTGCACGCGCCCTCGCTCGACGACGTCTTCCTCGCCAAGACCGGCCGCTCGCTGGAGGGCGCCGGGGACGAGGAGACCGAGGACGCCGAGGCGGAGGCGGTCGCGCCGGCGTGAGCGGCTCGCTCCGCATCCAGGTCACCCAGCTCGCGCGCCGCTCGATCCTGCGGACCCTGCGCCAGCCGGCCCAGATCGTCCCCGCCCTCGTCTTCCCGCTCTTCCTCCTCGCGGTCAACTCCAGCGGGCTCGCGGACGCCACCAACCTGCCCGGCTTCCCCACCGACTCCTACATCACCTTCGCCCTCGCGGTCCCCTTCATCCAGGGGGCGCTGTTCTCGGTGATGAACTCGGGCACCGACCTCGCCCGCGACATCGAGACCGGCTTCCTCAACCGCCTGGCGCTGACGCCGCTGCGCGGCGCCGCCCTGCTCAGCGGCCTGCTCGCGGGCGCCTTCGCGCTCGGCGTCGTCCAGGCGTTCGTCTACCTCGCGGTCGGCCTGCTCGCCGGGGCCGAGCTCGCCGCCGGCCCGGCCGGCGCCCTCGTCATCCTCGCCCTCTCGGTCTCGGTCACCGTCGCCTTCGGGACGATCGGCCTCTTCGCGGCGCTGCGCTTCGGCTCCGGCGAGGCGGTCCAGGGCCTCTTCCCGGTCTTCTTCGTCTTCCTCTTCCTCTCGGCGATGGCGCTGCCGCTCGACCTGCTGACCACCGACTGGTTCCACACGATCGCCGCCATCAACCCGATCACCTACCTGCTGGAGGCGTTCCGCTCGCTCCTGATCGAAGGCTGGAACCTCGGCGAGCTGGCGCTCGGCTTCGCGATCGCGGCGGCGATCGGGGCGATCGGCATGCTGGCGGCCAGCAGCGCCCTGAAGACGAGGCTGGTGCGCACGTGAGCGAGGCCCCTCCCGACCCCGCCGGCATCTCCGCGGTCGCTCGCGCGGTCGCATGGCGCAGCATCCACAACTTCCTCACCAACCCCGCCTTCTTCTTCCCGGCGGTGCTGTTCCCGCTCTTCTTCTTCGTCTCCTTCGCCGGCGGGCTGGCGGCGATCGGCGAGGTCCCCGGCTTCGACTTCCCCAGCGGCTACACCGCCTTCCAGTTCGTCTTCGTGCTGCTGCAGTCCGCCGCCTTCGGCGGCGTCTTCACCGGCTTCGCGATGGCCCGCGACTTCGAGACCGGCTTCGGCCGTCGCTACATGCTCGCCGCCAGCCGCCGCAGCGGCATCGTCGTCGGCTACGCGCTGGCGGCGATCTTCCGCTCCGTCCTCACCTGGTCGATCCTCACCGCGGTGGCGCTGATCGCCGGGATGGAGGTCGCCGGCAGCGCCGGGGAAATCGTCGCCCTCTACCTGCTGGCGGTGCTGGTCAACGTCGCGGCGACGCTGTGGGCGGCGGGGGTGGCGATGCGGGTGCGCTCGATCCAGGGCGGGCCGCTGATGCAGTTCCCCGTCTTCCTGATCCTCTTCCTCGCCCCGGTCTACGTCCCGCTCGACCTGCTCAGCGGATGGATCCACGCGGTCGCCTCGGTCAACCCGGTGACGGCGCTGCTGGAGGCGGGGCGGGGATTCATCTCCGGCGACCCCGTCCTGGTCGGGCTCGCCTTCGCGATCGGCTTCGCCCTCTCCCTCCTCTTCGCCCTCTGGGCCCGGGGCGGGCTGCGCAGCGCCGAAGCCGCCGGCTGACCGGAGCGAGGTTTCTAAGTGATGAATGTCACTCCGCCTCTCCTCGTCGGCGGCGAGGCTGGCGGATCTCGCTTCCCGCTGGGGAAAAGCCGGCCGTACCGACCCTGACGAACTAAAGTGTCATTTGTGACGCAGAGACCGCTCGAGCTGATCCTTGCCCGCAACCTGATGTCGGCTCTCTCGACCCCTGCCTTCCTCGTCGACGAGGGCGGCCTGCTGGTCTTCTACAACGAAGCCGCGGGGATGCTGCTCGGCAAGCGCTTCGAGGAGCTGGGGACGGTGGGGCCGCAGGAGTGGGGCTCGCTGTTCGGCCCCTTCGACGAGAACGGCGACCCGATCCCCTACGACGACCTGCCGCTGGTGACCGCGGTGCGGGCCGGGCGCCCCGCCCACGCCGAGCTGACCGTGCGCTCGACCGACGGCACCCACCACGATGTCGAGGTCTCCGCCTTCCCGATCCTCACCCCGCACGGCTCGCAGGGGGCGATCGCGGTCTTCTGGCCCTCGCTGGCGAGCGCCAACGGAGCGGGGCCGGCGTGAAGGTCAAGCTCTGGGGGACGCGGGGGTCGATCCCCGCACCGGGGCCGGAAACGATCCGCTACGGCGGCAACACCTCCTGCGTCGGCGTCACCCTCTCCGACGGCTCGCTGCTGGCGCTCGACGCCGGCACCGGCATCCGCTGCCTCGGCCTGGCGCTGCCCGACGAGCCGACCCGCCTCCACATCCTCCTCACCCACCTCCACCTCGACCACATCCAGGGGCTCGTCTTCTTCGCCCCCGCCTTCCGGCCGCAGACCGAGATCGTGATCTGGGGGCCGGCCTCGCCCGAGGCCTCGCTGCGCGACCGCATCGCCCGCTACATCTCCGCCCCGCTCTCCCCGGTCGAGGTCCGCGAGCTGCCCTGCGACGTCTCCTTCCGCCACTGCCCGGAGAGCGAGTGGGAGATCGGCTCGGCCCGGATCCGCGCCGCCTCGGTCTCCCACCGCGGCCCGACCCTCGGCTACCGGATCGACGACGGCGACTCCTCGCTCGCCTACATCCCCGACCACGAGCCCGCCCTCGGCGCCGACCTCGACGAGCTCGAGGAGGACTGGATCTCCGGCTTCGCCCTCGCCAGGGAGAGCTCGCTGCTGATCCACGACGGCCAGTACACCGACGCCGAGTACCCCGACCACGTCGGCTGGGGCCACTCGGCGATCTCGCACTCGCTCAGCTTCGCGCGGCGCACCGGCGCCGAGCGGACCCTCCTCTTCCACCACGATCCGCTGCACTCCGACGAGGACCTCGACCGGCTCGGAGACGAAGCGCGGGAGCGGTGGGTCGAGCTCGGCGGCGACCCCGCCGCGGTCGAGCTGGCCGCCGAGCGCAACGAGTACGAGCTGCCGGCGCGGGCCCCGCGCGCCGCCGCCACCGCCTGACCCCTCCCCCTCGCGTCGTTTCCAGACTTTTGGCCCCTATGGGGGCCTCGAATCTGGAAACGATGATCTACCCTGGCCGCGTGTCCCCGGCCGACCGGATCGAGGCTGCCGCCGAGCGCTCGCCGCTGGTCCGCGCCGCGCTGGAGCGGGCGCGCTCCGACCACGCCGGCCAGGTCCGCAACGGCAGCGGCGGCATGCCCTACGTCGAACACCCGATGACAGTGGCGGCGCGGCTCGACGAGCACGGCTACCGCGACGAGGTGCTGGCGGCGGCGCTCCTCCACGACGTCGTCGAGGACTCGGAGACGACGCTCGACGAGTTGCGGGAGCAGTTCGGCGAAGAGGTGACCGGGCTGGTCGGCGCCCTCACCGACGACCAGTCGATCGAGTCCTACCGCGAGCGCAAGGCCGAGCACCGCGAACGGGTGGCCGTCGCCGACGGCGAGGCGCTGGCGATCTACGGCGCCGACAAGCTCACCAACACGAGCACCCTGCGCGCCACCTACGAAGCGGAAGGCGACGCGGTGCGGAGCGAATTCAAGGCCCCGCTCGAGCTGAAGATCGAGGTCTGGGAAGCGGACCTCGACCTGCTGCGCGAGAAGGCGCCGGAGCTGCCCTTCCTCGACGACCTCGAGCGCGAGATCAGTCTTCTTCGGGCTTGCCTAGAGGCTCCTGCCCCGCCGCGAGGCTGAGCCGCCGCCGCAGCGGCAGCGCGAACCAGAAGAAGCCGATGGCGAGGGCGGCGAGGGCGCCGACGACGGCGGTCGCGGCGCTGCTGAAGAGGTAGTCGGTGACCAGCATGACCGCGCCGGTCATCGCCAGGGCGAGGAAGACGAGGCCGACGATCGAAAAGCGGTTCGAGTAGAAGACGAGCCGGCGCTTCTGCTGGTAGCGAAAGGTGACCCGGTGGTAGGAGGTGGGCGAGATCAGCATCACCGCCGAGATCGCCGTGCAGATCAGAGTCCCGAAGTAGACGTCTTTCTGGAAGCTGGTGATCTTTTCGAAGCCCTGCTGGAACGGGACCGTGAGCAGGAAGGCAAAGAGGACCTGGACGCCGGGGAGGGCGACGCGCAGCTCCTGCAGCATCTCGTTGAGGTTGCGGTCGAGGCGTTCCTCCTCGGTCTCGTCGCGACCCGAATCGCGTTCCCGGTTCTCTTCGCTCCCCACGTCCCGCTCCATTCCCGGAACATACGGGAGTCGAAACCCTCATAGGATCGGCTCGATGGGACGATTGGCGGTGATCCTCGGCAGCAACGCGCTCGGTCCGGGCGGAGAGGAGATCGCCGCGGCGGCGGCGGACCAGGGGGCGGCGATCGTCCAGCGCCATCGCAGCCCCGAGGGCACCTTCGTCCTCCCCCACGCGATCGACTACGAGGCGAACCTGCGGCCGCTGCTCGAGCAGGGCTGCGACCGGGTGCTGGCGATCGGCTCGGTCGGCTCGCTGCACGACGAGCTCGGCGTCGGCAGCCTCGTCTGCCCCGACGACTTCATCGCCCTCAACCTCGGCGAATCGACCTTCGGCGACGAGCGCGCCCACTCGGCCCCCGGCTTCGCCCGCCGCTGGCGCGAGCAGGTGATCGCGGCCTGGAGCGAGGGCGGGCAGGCGCCGCGCGACGG
Organism: Solirubrobacterales bacterium; assembly: GCA_035318125.1. GTDB lineage: Bacteria > Actinomycetota > Thermoleophilia > Solirubrobacterales > 70-9 > VAYN01. Next base: position 5,760 of record DATHFL010000202.1, read on the forward strand.
CGGCGTCTACTGGCAAGCGCGCGGGCCGCGCTTCGAGACGCCGGCGGAGATCCGGCTGATGGCGGCGCACGCCGACGTGGTCGGGATGACGATCGCCTCCGAGTGCGTCGCCGCCCGTGAGCTCGGGCTCGACTACGCGGCGCTCTGCGTCGTCGACAACCTCGCCAACGGGCTCAGCGCCGAGCCGGTCAACACGGCGGCGATGGAAGCCGACCGGCTGATCAACGCCGAGCGGCTGCGCGAGGGCCTGGCGGCGGTGCTGCCGCGCCTGGGGGCCGTCGGCCGGTGAGCCGAGGCGCCTTTGCAAACCACTGGTTGACAAAGGCGCCACCGCCGTGACCCTTGCGATCGCCAACGCGTTGCTCGACGGCGAGAGGGTCGGGGTCCGCTGCGAGGAGGGGACGATCGCGGCGCTCGGACCCGACGTCCTCGCGCAGCCCGGCGACGAGACGATCGAGGCCGGCGGCGCCCACCTGGTGCCGCCGCTGGTCAACGGCCACACCCACGCGGCGATGACGCTGTTCCGGGGCTCCGGCGGCGACCTGCCGCTGATGCCGTGGCTGGAGGAGAAGATCTGGCCGATCGAGGCGAAGCTCGAGGCCGAGGACGTCTACCGGGGCGCCCGCCTCGCCTGCGCCGAGATGATCCGCAGCGGCACCAGCCGTTTCTGGGACATGTACTGGCAGCCGGAGGCGACGGCGCGGGCGGTCGAGGAGGCGGGGATGCGGGCGGCGATCGGGGCGCCGCTGATCGACCTCGGCGGGGCTCACGAGAAGCTGCGCGACTCGGCCCTGCGCAGCCTTGACGCGCTCGCCCAATTCGGCCCGCTGATCTCCCCGGCGCTCGCCCCGCACGCGATCTACACGGTCAGTGAAGAGTCGCTGCGCTGGATCGGCGAGCTCAGCGCCGAGCGCGAGGTGCCGGTCCAGATCCACCTCTCCGAGACCGAGCAGGAGGTCCAGGACTGCATCGCCGCGCACGGCTGCCGCCCCGCCTTCTACCTCGACCGCCTCGGCTTCCTCGGCGAGCGCACGATCCTCTCCCACGGCGTCTGGCTCGACCCCGACGAGCTGGCGCTGATCGCCGAGCGCGGCGCCACCGTGGTCGCCAACCCGGCGGCGAACATGAAGCTCGCGGTCGGCGGCGTCTTCCCCCACCCGGTGGCGCGGGCGGCCGGGGTCGCGGTCGGGCTCGGCACCGACGGCGCCGGCTCCAACGACTCGCTCGACCTGCTGTCCGACCTGAAGCTCTTCGCCCTCACCCAGAAGCACGCCGCCGGCGACCCGACCGCGGTCGACGCCGCCGAGGCCTGGGCGATCGCCACCGGCGCCCGCGCGCCGCTGCTCGGCGCGACCCCGCTGGAGGCCGGCGCCCCGGCCGACTTCCTCCTCCTGCGCACGGACTCGCCCGAGCTCGGGATCGGCGACCTCACCGAGGACCTCGTCTACGCCGCCTCCGGCGCCGTAGTCGACACCACCGTCGTCGCCGGCCGCGTCCTCATGCGCGGCGGCGAGATCGAGGGCCTCGACGAGATCGTCGCCCAAGCCGCCGAGCGCGCCCGCCGTCTGGGCCTTTAAGCGACGGGGTATAGGCTCGCTGCGATGCCGTCTGGCGAGCCCGGCAGCGAAAACCCAACCCAGTCAGGGGCCTCCTCGGTCCGCTACGAGGAAGCGACCAAGCGATATCCGGGGGCTGCCGAGCCGGCCGTTGACCGGCTGACCCTGGAGGTGCCGGCGGGCGAGATCTGCGTCCTCGTCGGGCCCTCGGGCTGCGGCAAGACGACGGCGATGCGGATGGTCAACGGCACGGTCGAGATCGACGCGGGCGACGTCCTGATCGGCGAGCGCTCGGTGCGCGAGCGCGAGCCGGCGCAGCTGCGGCGGGAGATCGGCTACGTGATCCAGCAGATCGGCCTCTTCCCCCACCGCACGGTCGGCGAGAACATCGGCGCCGTGCCGCAGCTGCTCGGCTGGCCGAAGGACCGGGTGCGGGCGCGCGCGGCGGAGCTGCTGGAACTGATCGGGCTCGATCCCGAGCTCGGCGACCGCTACCCGGCACAGCTCTCCGGCGGCCAGCAGCAGCGGGTCGGCGTCGCCCGGGCGCTGGCCGCGGACCCGCTGGTGATGCTGATGGACGAGCCCTTCGGCGCGATCGACCCGATCAACCGCGAGCGCCTGCAGAACGAGTTCCTGCGCCTGCAGGCGGAGATCCGCAAGACCGTCCTCTTCGTCACCCACGACATCGACGAGGCGATCAAGATGGGCGACCGGATCGCGGTGATGCGCGAGGGCGGCCGGGTCGAGCAGTACGCGACCCCGGCGGAGCTGCTGATGGCGCCGGCCACCGAGTTCGTCGAGGACTTCGTCGGCGCCGACCGGGCGCTGAAGCGGCTGGCGCTGATGCGGGTCGCCGACATCCACCTCTGGGAGGCGCCTTTGGCCTTCGTCGGCCAGGCGACCGCAGAGGTGCGGGCGAAGCTGGCGGCGCCCGACGTCGAAGTCCCCTACCCGCTGCTGGTCGACTCCGAGCGGCGGCCGCTCGGCTGGCTCAGCGAGCGCGACCTGGCGGCGGAGACGGTGCCGGCCCGGGCCGATTCGCCGCTCGGCCCGGTGCTGGAGCTCGACGACGTGATGCGCGACGCCCTCGCCGACCTCCTGCAGGGGGAGGCGCAGTACGCGGCGGTGGTCGACCACGAAAGGCGGATCGCCGGGGTGCTCTCGGTCGAGATCATCGCCGAGTTCCTCGCCTCGCCGGAGGCGAAGAGCGACGAGCACCCAGCGGTGGAGCGGCCCCGTGATTGACCCGCTGGCGATCGCGGCGGCGGGCGAAGTCGGCGGCGACTTCTTCCGCGAACGCAGCTCCGGGACCCTCCCCTGCCAGGCCCAACCCGACCACGTCTTCTGCTTCGACTGGGCGCGGGACAACATCGACCGCTTCGGAACGCCGACCGTCGAGCACCTCGAGCTGGTGGTGATCTCCGTCCTCGCC
>DATHFL010000203.1:0-21691 GCA_035318125.1 Solirubrobacterales bacterium
GTCCGGCCTCGCGGCCATATTCTCCGCTCGCCGATGGCCATCCCAACCGCAGGCATCTTCCCCGCCGAACTGACCGCGCTGCGCGGCGTCGGGCTGCTGGTCGCAGCCCTGCTCGTCGGCTACGCGGTGCGTCGCCGCCGCTCGCTGCGCAACGCCGACGTGCTGATCCTGATCGCCACGGGCCTCGGTCTGGCGCTCGTCGCCGGGACCGAAGTCGTCAACGGCCTCCTCTCCACCTTCTCCTTCGAGAAGGGCAACGGCGGCCGCATCCTCGGCCTCGCCGTCTTCGCGATCTTCATCCTCTTCCTGCTCGCCCTGCGGGCGCTCTCGCAGGCGGCGCGGAACGCCCGCCAGCTCTCGGCGGCGCTCGAGGGGCTCGCCTGGGAGGAGTTCCGCCAGGCCGGCCTGCCCGAGCGCTTCCGCGACAAGATCGCGATCCTGATCCCGGCCTACAACGAGGCCGAGAACATCGGCGTCGTCCTCGACCAGATTCCCCCCGCCGTCTGCGGCGTCCGCACCGAGGTGCTGGTCGTAGACGACGGCTCCCGCGACGGCACCGACGGCGTCGCCGCCAAACACGGCGCCCTCGTCGCGAGGCACGTCACCAACCGTGGGGGTGGCGCGGCGCTGCGCACCGGCTACCGGCTGATGGTCGCCTCCGGGGCCGAGGTTGTCGTCACCCTCGACGCCGACGGCCAGCACCGCCCCGACGAGATGGAGCGCCTGGTCAAGCCGATCCTCGACGGCGAGGTCGCCGTCGCCCACGGCTCCCGGGTGCTCGGCCATGCCGACCGCAACCACTTCGCCCGCGAGCTCGGGATCGTCTTCTTCAACCGCCTCGTCTCCTTCATCACCCGCACCCACGTCACCGACTGCTCCAATGGCTACCGCGCCGTCCGCACCACCGTCCTGCCGCAGCTGGTCCTGCGCCAGGAGCAGTTCCACACCTCCGAGTTCATGATCGAGGCGATCAAGCGGGAGATCCCCGCCAAGGAGGTCCCGGTCACGGTCGAACAGCGCCTCCACGGCCACTCGAAGAAGCCGGCGGTCTTCCGCTACGGGATGGGCTTCGCCAACGCGATCGTCAGGACCTGGTTGCGGTAGCCAGGGAGCGGGTGCCCCTCCGCCGGAGACCGTATGTACGCCAAGGGACCGTCCGTGCAATCAGCTTGACCCAAAGCCTCCGTCGGAGGGGGCACCCGCTCCCTTACTGGACGCCCGGGTGCCTTACGGTTGCGGGATCTGGCAGGTAAAGATCCGTGCCGCAGCGGGGGCAGACCTGGACATAGAGCTTTAGGGGCTTGTGGCAGTTGGGGCACTGGCGTTCGGGTTCGTCCTTCTCGACCCGGTAGAGGATCACGGCGATCAGGCCGAGCGGCGGCAGGACGGTGCCGATCACGAACCAGATGAAGAACGAGCTGCCCTTGCCGCGGCCGATGAAGCCGGTGGCGAGGCCGAAGGTGAAGGCGATTACGAGGTACTCCACGCATCCATTCTTGCGCGCCGGTCACCGAGACCGCGACAGTGCACCGTATAGGTGCTTTCTCGCGAACTCGTTCAGAGGAGCGGTTTCGGGTGGCCGATCGAGCCGACCTCGGCGGTGTCGCGGCCGAACGGCAGCCCGGCGGTCCAGTCGAGCACCGCACGCACCTTGCGACCGGCGCCCGGGATCTGGCTCATGTGGTAGGTCCGGGCCAGCCACCAGGCGGGAAAGCCGCGGAAGGTGCGGTCGCCGATCCGGCCGACCGCCTTGTAGCGGCCGAGGTTGACGAAGGAGGCTTCGCTGCGGTACTCGAACGGGCTCGGGCTGCCGACGCCGAGCTCGGCGGCGATGTTGCGGGCCGCGACCGGCCCCTGGCGGACCGCGTGCTGCGCGGTCGGCGGGCAGGTGCCGCCGCGCGGGTCCGGCGCGGCGGCGCAGTCGCCGATCGCCCAAACCGAGTCCAGCCCTTGCACCCGCAGGTACGAATCGACCGGCACCCGGCCGCGCTCGTCGAGCGGCAGGTTCAGCTCCTTGAGGATCGGCTGCGGAGCGACGCCGGCGGTCCAGACGACCGTCCGCGTCGGCAGCACCTCACCGCTGGAGAGGCGGGCGCTGTCGGCGGTCACCTCCTCCAGCGTCGTCTCGAGGCGGATGTCGATGCCGCGACCGCGCAGCTCCCGCAGCGCGTAGTCGGCGAGCTCGCGGTCGATCTCCGGCAACACCCGGTCGCTCGCCTCGACCAGCACCCAGCGCATCCCGTGCAGGCGGGCCCGCGGGTAGCAGTCCATCGCGTCGGCGGCGAAGTCCTGGAGCTCGGCCAGCGCCTCCAGCCCGGCGTAGCCGCCGCCGACGAAGACGTAGGTCAGCAGCTGTTCGCGGCGGACGGGGTCCTCGGTCGCGTTCGCTTCCTCCAGCGTCTCGATCACGTGGTTGCGGAGGTAGATCGCGTCGGCGATGCTCTTGAAGCCGACCGCGTGCTGCGCCAGGCCCGGCACCGGCAGCACCCGCGAGACCGAGCCGAGCGCGAGCAGCAGCTGGTCGTAGGGAAGCTGTTCGGTTTCGCCGTACTTGGCCCGCAGCGTCACCGTCTTGCGCTCCGGGTCATGGCCGACGATCGCGCCGAGCCGCAGGTAGGTCCGCTTGAGGATTTCCCGCAGCGGCGTCACCACGTGCCGCGGCTCCAGGGTGCCGGCGGCCGCCTCCGGCAGGAACGGCGTGTAGAGCGCGAAGTTGGTGTCGTTGACGAGGACCAGCCGCGCCGACTGCTTCGGCATCGTCCGCTCCAACTCCCGCGCCGCCGCCGCGCCGCCAAAGCCACCACCCACGATCACGACGTTCCAGGCCATATCGCCAACGTAGCACTTTGTAACAAGCTGTCACAAAGTTGCAGACGCCACGTGAAGGGACGGGGAAGTCCCCGGAGGAGCCTCCCCAAATCGCGACGGAGGGGACTTCCCCGTCCCTACAAGCGCTCGCGGATCAGGCGGTTGACCTCGCCGCCGTCGGCGCGGCCTTTGGTCTCGCGCATGATGGCGCCGACAATGGCGCCGATCGCCTTCTCGTTGCCTTCGCGGACGCGCTCGACGGCGTCGGGGTTGTCGGCCATCGCCTTCTCGACGATCGCCTCCAGCTCACCGGAGTCGGACATCTGCGCCAGGCCCTTACGCTCGATGATCGCATCGGGGTCACCACCACCTTCGGCGACGAGGATCTCCAAGACCTCTTTCCCGCTCGCGTGAGAGATCCTCTTCGCCTCCACCATCTCCATCACGCGCGCGAAGCTGGAGGAATCGACCGGGCGCTCTCTCCAATCCTCTCTGAGACCGTGCTTTCTGAGCGTTGCAGTCAGCTCCCCCGTGAGCCAGTTCGCCACTACCCGAGGCTCCACACCGGTCACCTCATCAGCGGTCTCCTCGAAGAGCTCGGCCACTTGCGGGGCGCCGGCCAGCAGCGTTGCCGTATCGGTTGGCACCCCCATCTCTTCGTAGCGCTCGATCCGCGCCGCGGGCAGCTCCGGCAGCGCCGCGCGCGCCTCGCGCAGCATCTCCTCGGTCGGCGTCAGCGGCACCAGGTCGGGCTCGGGGAAGTAGCGGTAGTCGTGCGCCTCCTCCTTCGAGCGCAGCGGCGTCAGCGAGCCGTCGCGGGGGTCGAAGTGGAGCGTCTCCTGCACCACCTGCCCCCCGCTCCCGACCAGCTCGCGCTGGCGCTCCAGCTCGGCCTCGATCCCGCGCTGCAGGAAACGGAAGCTGTTCATGTTCTTCAGCTCGGTCTTGGTTCCGAGCTCCTCGCTGCCGGCCGGCCGCACCGAGACGTTGGCGTCGACCCGCAGGCTGCCCTCCTCCATGTTGACGTCGGAGACGCCGAGCTGGCGCACCGTCTCGCGCAGCAGCCGCGCCCACTCGGCCGCCTCGGCGGCGCCGCGCAGGTCGGGCTCGGTGACGATCTCGACCAGCGGCGTGCCGCCGCGGTTGAAGTCGACCAGCGAGAAGGCGGAGCCGTGGATGCGGCCGGACTCGCCGATGTGGATCGTCTTCGCCGCGTCCTCCTCCAGGTGGGCGCGGTGGATGCGCACGTCCCCCAGCTTCCCGTTCGAGGCAATCGGAATGTCGTACTGGCTGATCTGGTAGGCCTTCGGGCTGTCGGGATAGAAGTAGTTCTTGCGGTGGAAGATCGACCACGGCGCGATCTCGCACTCCAGCGCCAGGCCGATCTGCAGCGCGTAGCGGATCGCCTGCTCGTTCGGGACCGGCAGCACGCCCGGGTGGGCGAGGCAGATCGGGCAGGTGTGGACGTTCGGCTCCTCGCCGAAGGAGAGCTCGCAGCCGCAGAACATCTTCGTCTTCGTCGCCAGCTGGACGTGGATCTCCAGCCCGATCACCGCCTCCAGCTCAGCCATCGGCGCCTCCCGGACGGGCGTCGAAGCCGATCCCCTGCTCCAGCGCGTAGGCGGCGTCGAGCAGGCGCTGCTCGGCGAAGGCCGGCGCGGCGATCTGGAAGCCGACCGGCAGCTGCGGACCGCCGCCCTCGGGCGCGGCGAGGCCGGCCGGGATCGAGATCGCCGGGATGCCGGCAAGGCTCATCGGCACGGTGAAGAAATCGTTGAGGTACATGGCCAACGGGTCATCCGTCTTCTCCCCGAGCTTGAAGGCGACCGAGGGGGCAGTCGGGGTGACGACGAAGTCGACGCCGGCGAAGGCGCCGCTGAAGTCCTCGGCGATCCGCGTCCGCACCTTCTGCGCCTGCCCGTAGTAGGCCTCGTAGTATCCGGAGGAGAGCGCGTAGGTGCCGAGCATGATCCGCCGCTTCACCTCCTCGCCAAAGCCCTCCGAGCGGGTCGTCTCGTACATCTCGATCAGGTCGCCGTCGCCGCCGGCCCGCATCCCGTAGCGGACGCCGTCGTAGCGGGCGAGGTTGGAGGAGGCCTCGGCGGGGGCGATCACGTAGTAGGCGGAGATGCCGTGCTCGGCGCTCGGCAGCGAGACCTCGGCGATCTCGCCGCCGAGGTCCTCGATCTTCCGCAGCGTGCGCTCGAAGACCTCGCGGACGCCGGAATCCACGGCGTCGCGGGCCAGCTCCGCCGGCACCCCGAAGCGCAGCCCCAAGAGGTCCTGGCGATCGGGCAGCGAGACGCCGCCGTCGAGCCCGACCGAGGTCGAGTCGAGCGGGTCGCGGCCCTGGAGGATGCCGAGCAGGAGCGCGGCGTCGCTGACGGTCCGGGTCAGCGGCCCGCACTGGTCGAGCGAGGAGGCGAAGGCGATCATCCCGTAGCGCGAGATCGCGCCGTAGGTCGGCTTCAGGCCGACGATCCCACAGAAGGCGGCGGGCTGGCGGATCGAGCCGCCGGTGTCGGTGCCGATCGACCAGGGCGCCAGCCCCCCGGCGACGACCGCGGCCGAGCCGCCGGAGGAGCCGCCGGGGACCCGCTCGCGGTCCCACGGGTTCAGCACCGGCCCGTAGGCCGAGTTCTCGTTCGAGGAGCCCATCGCGAACTCGTCCATGTTGGTCTTGCCGAGGATCGGCGCCCCCGCCCCGAGCAGCTTCTGGACGGCGGTCGAGGTGTAGGGCGGGCGGTAGCCCTCGAGGATGCGGGAGCCGGCGGTGGTCGGCACCCCCTCGGTGCAGAAGATGTCCTTGACCGCGATCGGGGCGATCGATCCTCGCTCGACCGCGATCGCGGCGGCCTCCTCGCTGTCTCCGTCGCGCCAGAGGTAGGCGTTGAGCTCGTCGCCGGCGGCGGCCTCGCGCCAGGCGGCGGTGTACTCGGTGGCATCGAGGTCGCCGGCGGCCATCGCTTCCCGGGCCTCGAGGGCCGTCAGGTCGAGCAGGCTTGCCATCTATTCGGCCTGCGGCGAGGGGACGCGGAAGGCGCCGTCGGAGGGGTCGGGCGCCGGGGCGAGGGCGACGTCGCGCGGCAGGCTCTGCCACGGCTCGTCGGCCCGCAGCACGTTCTCCAGCGCGACCACGTGCGAGGTCGGCTCGACCCCCTCCAGATCGAGGTTCCCGATCCGATCCACATGGTCGAGGATCCCCGACAGCTCCCCCACCATCCGCTCGACGTCCTCCTCGGAGAGGCGCAGCCGCGCGAGCTTCGCCACATGCAGAACCTGGTCGCGGTCGATCATGGCGGCGGATTCTAGTCGTGGCGCTTTTGCAAACCCTTGGTTGGCAAACGCGCCTATGGCGACTGGCTGTCCAGCCAGTTAGAGTGCTCCCATGCAGGGTCCGCGGGCAGAGCGATTCATCGTCCTCAACCTGCGCCTGCTCGCGGTCACCTTCGCGGTCGTCGGCGTCCTCTTCATCGCCGTCCCCAGCGGCGTCCTCGACGTGATCTCCGACGTCGGCGAATGGTTCGGCAACGACCACCGCGCCCCGCACACGCAGGAGTACCTGTGGCTGGCGCTGGCCTTCGCCTACATGGTGGTGATCACCGGCATCTGCCTCGTCGCCCAGGCCGACGTCGTCCGCTACCGGCCGCTGCTGCTCGTCCTCGCCGCCGGCAAGACCGCCTCCTCGCTCGGCTCGCTGGCCTTCTTCGTCGTCCAGGAAGAGGTCTTCATCTACCTGCTGAACTTCCTCGTCGACGGCTTCCTGGCCCTACTCGCGCTCTGGCTCTGGATGCTGGCGGGGCGCGTCGGTCGCCCGGCCGATCCCGGCTGAAGGCGCTCGCCAGGGCTCTCGACCGCTGAGCAGCGCACCCTGAGCGCGATCTGCGCGGCGATGGCGCCGGGGGTCGACGGCCTGCCCGCGGCGGAGCGGGAGGTCGACGTCTCCGGCCCGGTGGCCGAGTTCCTGCGCTCGCTCTCGCCGCCGGTCCTGCTGCGCCTGCGGCTCGGCCTGCGCGCCTTCGAGTGGCTGCCGTTCCCCTGGCGCTTCAGCCGCCTCGACCAGGAGGCAGCCGAAGACTTCCTGGCCAAGCTGGAGCGCTCGCGCCTCTCCCTCCATCACGACCTGCTGCTGATGGCGAAGGTCTTCTCGACCCTCGGCTACGCGATCGTGCCGGCGGTCGAAGCGAGGATCGGCACCGAGACCGGCTGCGCCCTGGCCGACGGCTCGCTGCCGGAGCCGGCGGGGTCGCTCGGCGACACCGAGGCGCGCGGCGAGGGCGAGGAATGCGACGTCGCGATCGTCGGCTCGGGGGCCGGCGGCGCCGTCGCCGCGGCGACGCTGGCCGAGATGGGACTGGACGTGCTCGTGCTCGAGGCCGGCGACCACTATGACCGCGACAGCTACCCCGCCGACCGGCTGGAGGCGATCGCCGCGCTCTACCGCGACGCCGGTCTGACGATCGCCGCAGGGCGGCCGCCGATCCCGGTGCCGGTGGCCAAAACCGTCGGCGGGACGACGGTGATCAACTCCGGCACCTGCTTCCGCGCCCCCGACGCGGTCCTGGAGGACTGGCGCTCGCGGTACGGGGTCGCCTGGGCGCGAGAGATGGACGCGGACTACGCCGAGGCGGAGGAGTTCCTGGGGGTGACCCAGCTCGACCCCGAGCGGATGGGTCGCAACGGGCAGCTGGCGATGGAGGGGGCGGCGGCGATCGGCGCCAGCGCCGCCCCGATCTCCCGCAACGCCGGCAGCTGCGTCCAGTGCAGCTCCTGCCCCTACGGCTGCGCGATCGACGCCAAGCGCGGCATGCACGTCAGCTACCTCCCCCGCGCCGTCGCCGCCGGAGCGCGGCTGCGCGCCGGGGTCGAGGCGCAGCGGGTCCTGGTCGAGGACGGCCGCGCGATCGGCCTCACCTGCGCCCGGCGCGACGCGAGCGGGCGCACTCGCCCCTTCACCGTCCGCGCCCGCAGGGCGGTGATCGCCGCCGGCGGCGCCCTCGGCACGCCGGAGCTGCTGCTGCGCTCCGGCCTCGGCGGGCCGCAGGTCGGCCGCAACTTCCACCTCCACCCCGCCTGCTGGGTCGGCGCCCGCTACGAGGAGGAGGTGCGTGGCTGGGATGGGGTGATGCAGAGCTTCGCGATCGACCAGTGGGAGGACCGGGGCGTGCTCCTGGAGGCGACCTTCACCCCGCTCGCCTTCGGCGGCGCCTGGCTGCTCGGCACCGGGCGCGAGCACCAGCGCTCGCTGCTCGAGTTCGGCCACGTCGGCTCGATCGGCGTCCAGCTCGCCGATCGCTCCGAGGGCCGCGTCGGCCTCGGCAACGACGGCGCCCTGCGCGCCTCCTACAGGCTCACCCGCGAGGATGCCGACCTGGTCGCCTTCGGGATCGCCCGCGCCGCCGAAGTCCACTTCGCCGCCGGTGCCACGGCAGTGTTCCCCAACATCGCCCGCTTCGGGGCGCTGAAGCCGGGGAACCTACCGGCCTTCGAAGCGACGCGGCTGAAGCCCTCGGAATTGCGGCTGGAGGCCTTCCACCCGCTGGGAACGGCGCGGATCGCCGCCGACCCGGCCGCCGGGGTCTGCGGCCCCGACGGCTCGGTCAACGGCACCCGCAACCTCTACGTCGCCGACGCCTCGCTATTTCCCACTGCCGTCGGCGTCAATCCGATGATGACCATCATCGCCTTCGCCAAGCAGGTCTCGCGGGGAATAGCCGAAGAGGGCGTCAACTGGTCGGCGGGGGCGGCGGAGGCGGTGGCGTAGGACCGCCGGCACCGGGGCCGCCGGGACCACCGGTCCCACCGCCGGAGAGGCGGTCGCCGACGTCGCCGAAGCTGCTCCCCTCTTCCTGCATCGCCCGGTAGCCGCCGTAGGTGATGCCGGCGGCGGCGAGCAGGCCGAGGAAGATGCCGATCGCGGGGCTGACGTCGACGCCCTCGATGCCCCCGTCGGGCGGGCTGATGATCCGGTAGAGGATCAGGAGCACCGAGATCGCTCCCAGCACCGTGATCACCGCGTTGACCGAGACCGATGGCTCGAAGACGGCGTCGCTGAGGCGCAGGACCGCCACCCCGACCGCCGCGACGATCGCGACCATGAGAATGATCGGGATCACGTCGAGCGCGTCCCAGGCGCTGCCGCCGAAGCTGACCGTGACCAGGCCGCCGTTGACGTCGACGCTGAACCAATCCAAGAACATGAAGATGAAGAGCAGGATCGCCGAGCCGCCGGCGATCTTCTCCCCCGTACTCAGCCTGTCCAGATCCATCTCGTCCTCCTCGGGGTTGGGGCGGGTCGATTGAAGATATTCGCGCCGAAAGACAGGAAACCTGTCTCGGGGCCTCCTGACCAAGCAATGCAAGGACGCAGGGAGCGTGGCGTGCTCTGCACGCGAGCGACCGAGGACGCCGCAGGGCGCCGGTCAGGCGGTTCGAGACCGCGCTGCCTGCAACGTGTTGGAGAGCAGCATCGCGATCGTCATCGGCCCGACCCCGCCTGGCACCGGCGTGATCGCCGAGGCGACCTCGGCCGCAGCCCCGTAGTCGACGTCGCCGACCAGCCCCTCCTCGAGGCGGTTGACGCCGACGTCGATCACCACCGCCCCCGGCTTCACCGCCGCGGCGCCGAGCAGGCGCGGCACCCCGACCGCGGCGACGAGCACGTCGGCGCGACGGCAGACGGCGTCGAGGTCGCGGGTGCGCGAGTGGCAGATGGTCACCGTCGCGTTCGCCGCCAGCAGCAGGCGCGCGACCGGCACCCCGACCAGCTTCGAACGGCCGACCACGACCGCCTCGGCGCCCTCCAGTTCCACCCCCTCGTGGCTGAGCAGCTCCATCACCCCGGCGGGGGTGCAGGGCACCAGGCCCGGAGCGCCGTGGGCGAGCAGGCCGGCGTTGACCGGCGTCAGGCCGTCGACGTCCTTGCGGGGATCGATCGCGGCGACCACCGCGTCCTCGTCGAGGTGGGCGGGGAGCGGCATCTGGACGAGGATGCCGTCGACCTCGTCGTCCTCGTTCAGCGAGCGGACCAGGTCAAGCAGCTCGTCTTCGCGGATCGAGGCCTCGGGGCCGTGGTGGATCGAGCGGATCCCCGCCTCCTCGCAGGCCCTGCGCTTCATGTTCACGTAGACCTCGGAGGCGGGGTCGTCGCCGACCAGGACCGTCGCCAGCCCCGGCGCGCGCCCGGCCTCCTCCGCGTAGGCGGCGACGTCCAGCTTGACCCGCTCGCGCACCGCCGCCCCCACCGCCTTGCCGTCGATCACCCGCGCCGCCATGCGCTCACCTCCTCCGGACAGGGGCGTAGTCGGCCATCAGCTTGCGCTCGGAGCCGTCGCCGGAGAAGCGGACGATGATCACTCCGCCCGGCTCGACCCCGGTCACGACGCCGTCGCCGAAGCTGGCGTGGACGACGTCGTCGCCGGTCTGCAGTTCCAGCGCCGGCCCAGGGTCGAGCGGCTGCGCCGGCGCGACCGCGCTCGCGGTCGGCGTCCCCCAGCTCGTCCCCAGGCTCTGGGCCGCGGTCGAGTGGCGCTCGGTCAGCTCCGCCGGGACCTCGTCGACGAAGCGCGAGGGCAGGTTGCGCTCGGAGCGGCCGAACAGCTGCCGTTCGCGGGCCCAGGTCATGTAGAGGCGTTTGCGGGCGCGGGTGATGCCGACGTAACAGAGGCGCCGCTCCTCCTCTTCGCCTCCCTCCTCGAGCGCCCGCATGTGCGGGAAGGCGCCGTCCTCGCAGCCGACCATGAAGACCGTGTCGTACTCGAGCCCCTTGGCGTTGTGGAGCGTCATCAGCGTCACCAGCTCCTGCTCTGCCTGCAGCGAGTCCTGATCGCTGTAGAGGGAGATTTGCTGCAGGTACTCCTCCAGCGGCGCGATCTCGCTCTCCCCCTCGCGCTCGCGCTCGAGGTCGAACTCGGCGGCGCCGGCGACCAGCGCTTCCAGGTTCTCGCCCCGCCCTTCGGCCTCGACCGTGCGCTCCGCCGCCAGCGCTTCCATGTAGCCGCTCTCGTTCAGCACCGCCTCCAGCAGCGTCGCCACCGGCCCTTCTTCCTCGGCGCGTTCGCGCAGCGCGGCCATCGTCTCGTAGAAGCGGCCGACCGACTTGATCGCTTTTCCGCTCAGTCCCGGCACCTCCTCGACCCGCTCGATCACCTCCCAGATCGGCATCCCGGTCGTGTTCGCGTGGGAAGCGAGCCGGCCCTGGGTGGTGTTGCCGATCCCCCGCCGCGGCGAGTTGACGATCCGGGTGAAGGAGACGAGGTCGGCCGGGTTGACCAGCAGGCTGAGGTAGGCGACCGCGTCCTTGATCTCGGCCCGGTCGTAGAACTTGGTGCCGCCGATCACCTGGTAGGGAACGTCGAAGCGGTTGAGCGTGTCCTCCAAGACCCGGCTCATCGCGTTGGTCCGGTAGAAGACGGCGACGTCGGAACGGGCCACCCCGTGCTCCTCCCCCAGCCGCTCGATCTCCGCCGCGACCCAGCGCGCCTCCTCGTGCTCGTCGGTCAGCTCCGAGAGCTGGACCAGCTCGCCGCCCTCGTCCTCGGTCCAGAGCTCCTTCTTGAGCCCTTCCCGATTGCGTTCGATCAGCGCGTTGGCGGCGGAAAGGATCGTCTGCGTCGAGCGGTAGTTCTGCTCCAGCTTCACGACCTCCGCCTCGGGGAAGTCCTTCTCGAAATCGAGGATGTTGCGGACGTCGGCGTGGCGGAAGCCGTAGATCGACTGCGAGTCGTCGCCCACCACCATCAGGTTCCGCTGCTCACCTGCGAGCAGCTGCAGCAGCCGGTACTGGGCGTGGTTGGTGTCCTGGTACTCGTCGACGAGAACGTGGCGGAAGGTGCGCTGCCAGCGCTCGCGGACGTCCTCGAACAGCTCCATCGCGTTGACCGTGCGGACGAGGAGGTCGTCGAAGTCCATCGCGTTGGCTTCCAGCATCCGCTTCTCGTAGAGCGGGAAAGCCTCGGCGACGACCTCCTCGAAGACACTGCCCTGCGTCTCGGCGTAGGCGGAGGCGTCGATCAGCTGGTTCTTGGCGCCGGAGATCTTGTTGCGGATGCCCCGCGGCGGGAACCGTTTCGGGTCGACCCCGAGCTCGCCGAGGCAGCGTTTCAGCATCCGCAGCGAGTCGGCCTCGTCGTAGATCGTGAAGCCCTTCGAGTAGCCGAGCCGCTCGGCGTCGACCCGCAGCATCCGCGCGCAGGCGGAGTGGAAGGTGGTCACCCACATCGCCCGCACCGAGCGGCCGATCAGCTGCCCGACCCGCTCGCGCATCTCCGCCGCCGCCTTGTTGGTGAAGGTGATCGCGAGGACCTCCCCGGGCTTGGCGGCGCCGGTGGCGAGCAGGTAGGCGATCCGGTGGGTGAGGACGCGGGTCTTGCCCGAGCCGGCGCCGGCGAGGACCAGCAGCGGCCCGCCGGCGTGCTCGACCGCCTCGCGCTGGGGCGGGTTCAGGCCGGCCAGCAGCCGCTCGACCCGGTCGGCGCCGGGCTCGGTCGGGGCTGCGGACGGCGGCGCGGACGGCTCCGCACCGGCGTCGAACTGCTCCTGAAGGCTCACCCGCCGAGCATAGCCAGGCGCTCGGCGGGGGCCTCCGGGATCGGGCCTATTCGCAGGCTTCGAAGATCTCGGCGAGCGGTTGCGTCTCGCCGCCGAGGATGAATGCTTCGAATTCGGACTGCCCCAGCTCGCGGAATTGGTCGCCGATGCAGGAAGCGACCTTCGGGTCGGCCCCCGATTCGCTCTTGAATTCCTCTTCGAAGGTCTCGGCGAGCCTGTCCCCGTCGAACTCGGCGAAGCCGGTGATCTCGTTCAGCTTCCAATCGCCGTCCTCTTCGATCAGGGCGACCGAGAAGGTCTGGCCGTCGAAGGTGCCGCCGCCGAAGGCGGCGTCGGCGGTCGCGTTCGAGCCGTCGACCTCGACGTTGGTGACGTCGACCGAATCGGCGTCGCCTTCGTCGTCTTTGGCGTCTTCTTCGCAGCTCTCGACCGCACCCTGACCTTCGGTGAACTGGGTCTGTTCGAGGAACTGCAGCGTGGCCAGCCGCTCGCAGTCGGCGGGGTCTTCGCTGAGGATCGAGGTTTCGATCGTCTCGACGACCTGGTCTTCGTCGCTTTCGCCGCCGCCGCAGGCACTCAGCGCAAGCACCGGGACCAGCAGCAGGACGGGGATCAGCAGCAGGTGAAGCTTTCTCATGGAGGCCTTTCGGACGAGTGCAGGGTGGCGGCGGAAAGCTACATCAGCCGCCGGCCGACGAACGTCCGGTGCGCGGCTCGATCTTCGCCGCCTCCGCCGCCGGGCCGTTGCCGCCGTCGAGGCGGGCGAGGCGCTGCTCGACGTCGGCGATCCGCTCCGAGAGCGCCTTGATCGCGTCGGCGATCGGGTCCGGCAGGTGGATCCAGTCGGCGTCGGGCCCTTCCACCCGCCTGCCCTCCAGGCGCACCGGGTGGCCGGGGTTGCCGACGACGGTGGCGCCCGGCGGGACGTCCTCGACGACGACGGTGTTGGCGCCGATCTTGGCGCCGTCGCCGACCGCGATCGGCCCCAGCAGCTTCGCGCCGCTGCCGACGGTGACGTTGTTGCCGAGGGTCGGGTGGCGCTTGCCGCGCTGGAAGCCGGTGCCGCCGAGCGTCACCCCCTGGTAGAGGGTGACGCAGTCGCCGATCGCCGCGGTCTCGCCGATCACCACGCCGGAGCCGTGGTCGATGAAGAACTCGTTGCCGATCGCAGCAGCGGGGTGGATCTCGATCCCGGTCACCGAGCGGGTCAGGTAGGCGATCGAGCGCGGCAGCAGCGGCACGTTGGCCTCGAGCAGGGCGTGGGCCGCGCGGTGGGCCAGCAGCGCCTGCACGCCGGCCCAGCTGGTGAGGATCTCGAAGGTGGAGACGCCCTGGGCCGCGGGGTCGCGCTCGCGCGCCGCCCTGACGTCGGAGCGAACCTCCTTCAGCAGCCGTTTCCAGCGGTTCATGGTGAGAAGAAGGGTAGGGACATATAGCGCTCGCCCGAGTCGCAGACGATCGTCACCACCCTCTTCCCCGCCATCTCCGGCCGCGCCGCAACCTCGAGCGCAGCCCAGATGTTGGCGCCGGCGGAGATCCCCGCCAGGACCCCCTCCTCCTTGGCCACCCGGCGCGCCGTCTCCAGCGCGTCCTCGTCGCCGACCGCGAGTACCTCGTCGATGACGTCGCGGTCGAGGACCTCGGGGACGAAGCCGGCACCGATCCCCTGGATTTTGTGCGGGCCGGGGGCACCGCCGGAGAGGACCGGCGAGCTGGCCGGCTCGACCGCCACCACCAGCGCCTCCGGCGCCCGTTCCCTCAGCATCCGCCCGACGCCGGTGATCGTGCCGCCGGTGCCGACCCCGGAGACGAAGGCGCCGATCTCGCCGTCGGTGTCGCCCCAGATCTCCTCGGCGGTGGTGCGCTGGTGCACGTCGGGGTTGGCGGGGTTGGAGAACTGCATCGGCATGAAGCCCTTGCGCTGCTCGCGGATCTCCTCGGCCAGCGCCACCGCCTCGTTCATCCCTCCCAGCGACGGCGTCTCCCGCACCTCGGCGCCATAGGCGCGCAGCAGCTTGCCGCGCTCGCGGCTCATCCCCTCGGGCAGGGTGAGGATCAGCTCGTAGCCCCGCGCCGCGCACACCATCGCCAGCGCGATCCCGGTGTTGCCGCTGGTCGGCTCGACCACCACCGCCCGCCCCGGCTCGATCAGCCCCTCCTCCTCGGCGGCGTCGATCATCGCCACCCCGATCCGGTCCTTCACCGAGCCGCCGGGATTGAAGTACTCGAGCTTGGCGCAGACCTGCCCCGCCATCCCCTCCGCCATCCGGTCGAGCAGCACCATCGGCGTGTTGCCGACAACGGCCGAGGCCTCAGCTCCAATGCGCATCGCGAGGAGTCTAAACCGAGGTTCTGCCCGCGATTATGCAGGCGTCAGCGGACGATCCGTCAGCGTCGCCGTCGCAACGTGCAGCGGTCCGCCCTGTTCACCCTCGTCGGCGAGGTACAGGGCAATGCCCTCTTGAAGCGACTCGAACAACTCGTCCAACGTGTCGCCGGAGGCGAAGCAACCGGGCAGCTCGGGAATATCAGCCCAATAGCTGCCGTCCTCAATGTGGATACGGGCAGTCAGCTCCATAAGTGAAGTTCCTTCATTGTAGCCCCGCCTGCTTGAGAATCGCGCTGGCCAGCCCAGCCTGGTAGTCACGGCCCTTGTGCTGCGGGAGCGTGATTGGACGGCATCCTGGCTTGATCATCTTGACTTGATGCTTGCCGCCGCGAGCCTGTGTCCAGCCGTTTTCCTTCAACAGCTTGATCGCCTTTTTCTGGTTGAGCGTGCCCTTCATCAGTCGTGCGACCGTAGCCTCCAAAGCGGCGGAAACGTTTCGGCCGGCTCCGCGTCCCGACGCCGGGAACAGCGCTGCTAGATGAAATACATCCCGGAACCGGCCTCTTCGGCCTCGCGGCGGGCGACTTCGGCGATCGTGGTCTGGCCGAAGACCTTGCGCAGGGCGGTGACGCCCTCGGCCCAGATGCCGCCGGCCTCGTCGGCCTCGTCGCCGACCTTGCCGTCGAGGGCCTGGACGACCTCGAGGACGGTGATCTCCTCGGGCGGGCGCGAGAGCGTGTAGCCGCCGCGCATGCCGCGGTGGCTGGTCAGCAGGCCGGCGCGCCGCAGGGTCGAGAAGAGCTGCTCGAGGAACTGCTCGGGGATCTCGCGGCGCTCGGCCAGCTCCTTGATCGGGATCGGGCGCTCCCCCGAGCGGGCCAGCTCGGCAAGGGCTACAACCGCGTACCTCGACTTTGAGGTAATTGAGATCACAATGACCTTTCTACCGCACCCCTCGGCTGGGTAGGATCGGCCCGAGGGCGCAGGAGCCACCAGTGCCCAAGACCCCAACGATTGATCGGAAGCAGTCCTGAGCGAGCGCCCACACTGTCTGGTGATCGACGGTCACCCGCTCGTCCGCCTGGGAATCCGGGAGGCGATCGCGGACGGCTTCGTCGTCCACGAGTCGCCGACCCGCGAGGAGGCGCTCGACCTGGTCCGCGACGTCGGCGACTTCGACGTCGCGATCATGGACATGCGCTGGCGCGGCAACGGCGACGGCAGCTCGATTTCGGCCCCCGAGGCGATCAAGATGCTGATCCGGTCGGCCCCGGCGCTCGGCATCGTCGCCTACGGGGAGGTGCCCGAACGACACCTGGCCAGCGCCGCCCTGCAGGCGGGCGCCAGCGCCTACGTGGCCCGCACCGCCGACCCGCAGGAATTGCGGCAGGCGCTGGACGCAGCCCTATCCCAGGAGCGCTTCGTCGACCCCGCCGTCCCGCCCAAAGGCAGCCGCGGCAAGATCACCCGGCGCCAGCGGGAGATCCTGCAGCTGCTCGCCGACGGCGAGTCGACCACGGTGGCGGCGCGCGAGCTCGACCTCAGCGAAGAGACGGTGAAGACGCACACCAAGAACACCCTGGCCCGCCTCGGGGCCAAAAACCGCACCCACGCAGTGGCGATCGCCCTGCGCGAGTGCCTGATCGACTAGGCCGTGCCTAAATCCAGCCGCGGTCTCTGGCCAGCAGCACGGCCTGAGCGCGGTCGACGGCGCCGATCTTGCCGTAGACGTTGTGGAGATGGGTGCGGATGGTCGAGACCGAGAGGTGCATTTCGCTCGCGATCTGCTTGTAGACCATCCCCTCGGAGAGGTGGCGGAGGACGTCGAGCTCGCGGCTGGAGAGCGGGCAGGGCTCGCTGATCCGGGTCGGGTCCTGGGTCGGCAGGGGCAGCTCGTAGAGGATCTCACGCAGGCCCTCGGGGCTGAGGCCGCAGCGCTCGGCGCCGGCGCGCAGCCGCTCGGGCGCGATCGCCTCCCCCTGGCAGTAGTGGGCGACCATGTCGGCGGTGGCGACCATCGCCGCCAGGCCGTCGGCGTCGTCGGCGTGGTGGCGCTCGATCGCGATCGCGATCCGCTGCGGCAGGTTCCAGCGCCGGGCGAGGACGCCGCCGACCAAGGCGTGGTCGATCCCAAGCTGCTCGCGTTCCTCGCGCAGGCGCTGCTCGGGGGTGCGGGCGATCGCGTCGAAGTAGACCTTGTAGCCGGGGTGCAGGCGCGAGATCACCAGGCGGCCGACGTCGTGCAGGAGCGCCGCCACCGCCAGCTCGTCGCGTTCGGCCCAGCCGACGGTGCGGCCGATCCGGTCGGCGGCGCGCTGGGTGGCGAGGGCGTGGACGCGGAAGCGCTCCGGCTTCAGCTCCCAGCCGCCGTTGGAGTCGAAGAAGTCGAAGCTCGGGGCGGTGCCGGCGATGGCGAGGACGCCGGGCGCCTTCAGCGCCTCCAGCGCGGCGGGGACGCCGGCGACGCCGCCGGCGACGAGCCCACCGCGGTTGGCGTGGCGCAGGACGCCGATCGCCAGCGCGACGTCGCTCTCGACTGCCTCGACGATGTCGCCGACGGCGACGTTCTCGGCGGTGGCAGCGGCGATCACGCGCTCGCGCGACTCGACCAGGACGGGGAAGCGCTCGACCGCCTCGAAGGCCTCGGCGAGGCGGCTTCCCGGTGCGGCTGCGGCGCGCGCGCCGGCTTTGGTGCCTTCTTCGGCAGGGGCCTTGGCGCTGCTTTGGGCAGTCGTAACGCTCATTGGCCTCCACATCGGCAGCAAACGCCGAGAGGTTTAGCCCAAACTCCCTGCGCAACCGCTATTTAGGCGGATGCGAGACGGCCGGCGGCGGCGCGAATCCGCTCCAGCGCGCGCTCGCGGCCGAGCACGGCGAGGGACTCGAAGATCCCAGGCGAGACCGAGGTGCCGGTGATCGCGACCCGGATCGGCTGGTACAGCCGGCCCGGCTTGAGGTCGAAGCGCTCCAGCAGCGGCGCCAGCGCCGCCTCGATCTGCGCGGGCTCGAACGGCTCGACCGGCTCCAGGGCCTCGGCCACCGCGGCGAGGACCTCGCCACTCCCCTCTTTCATCACCTTGTCCCAGGACTTCTGGTCGGAGACGGGCGGCTCGAAGAGGAATCCGATCAGCGGCCAGACCTCCTGCAGGGTCTGGGCTTTCTCCTGGGCGATCGCGGCGGCGGCGCGCAGCCGCTCGTCGGGCTCGCGGCCGAGGTGGCGGGCGACCGCGGCGACGTAGTCGTCGAGCGGCATCTCGCGCATGAAGCGGCCGTTCAGCCAGCGCAGCTTCTTCTCGTCGAAGATCGCCGCCGACCTGCCGACGTCCTCGACCCGGAAGCGGGCGATCAGCTCCTCGGTTGACATCAGGGTCGTGTCGTCGTCGGTGCCCCAGCCGAGCAGGGCGAGGTAGTTGCGCACTGCCGCCGGCAGGTAACCGGCGTCGCGCAGCTCCTGCACCGAGGCGGCGCCGTGGCGCTTGGAGAGCTTCTTGCCGTCGGGGCCGTGCAGGAGCGGCAGGTGGGCGTAGCGGGGCGGCTCGAAACCGAGCGCCTCGAGCACCAGCAGCTGCTTGGGAGTGTTGGAGAGGTGGTCGTCGCCGCGCACGACCTCGGTGATCCCCATCTCGGCGTCGTCGACGGCGACGGCGAAGTTGTAGAGGACCGAGCCGTCGCCGCGGGCGATCACGAAGTCGTCGTAGCTGGCATTGGGGAAGGAGACGGGACCGCGGATCAGGTCGTGGACGACGGTCTCGCCCTCATCTGGGACCCGCAGGCGCACCGCGGCGCCGGGCTCGTCGCTGGGGGTGCCGCGGTAGCCGCGGCCAGTGCCGTGCTCGGCCTTCCAGGCCTCGACGTCCTTGGCGGTGGCGGCGTCACGGTAGGCGTGCCCGGACTCCAGCAGTTGCTTCAGGGCTTCGGCGTGCCGCTCGGCCCGGCCGGCCTGGGAGACCGGGCCGACGTCCCAGTCGAGCTCCAGCCATTCCAGCGCGTCGATGATCTGGTCCCAGTTCTCCTGGGTCGAGCGCTCGCGGTCGGTGTCCTCGATCCGCAGCACCAACTCGCCGCCATCGTGGCGGGCCGCGAGCCAGTTGTAGAGTGCCGTCCTCGCTCCGCCGATGTGCAGCGCACCGGTCGGCGAGGGGGCAAACCTGAGACGGGAGTTATCGCTTGGCATGTTGATCGGAGCGCATGTTTCAACCGGCGGTGGCCTGCCCAACGCGATCGAGCGCGGCAGGGAACGCGGCTGCGAATCTATCCAGATCTTTCATCAGAGCCCGCGGATGTGGCGGCCGACGCAGTACGGCCCCGACGATTTCGCCGCCTTCCGCGAGGCGATGGACGCCTCGCCGGTCGAAGCGGTGATCATCCACGCGGTCTACCTGATCAACTGCGCGACCAAAGACAAGGAGCTGCGGAAGAAGTCGCTGACCTCGCTCACCCACGCGCTCTCGATCGGCGACGGGATCGGCGCCGCCGGCGTCGTCCTCCACCCGGGGGCGCAGAAAGGCGAGCCGCACGGCCCCTCGATGAAACGGGCGGCGAAGGTGATCGCCGAGGCGGTGAAGCGGACCGACAACTGCCGCCTCCTGCTCGAGCAGACCGCCGGCCACAAAGGCCTCCTGGGACGCAATTTCGACGAGACCGCGCAACTGATCGAGCTCGCCGGGGGCGGCGAGCGCCTCGGCCTCTGTCTCGACTCCTGCCACCTCTTCGTCCAGGGCTACGACATCACCGACGAGAAGCACCTGGGAGCCGTGCTCGACGAAGCCGACGCCAAGGTCGGCCTCGAGCGCCTCGGCGCCGTCCACGTCAACGACGCCGCCGTCCCCCTCGGCGCCTGCCTCGACCGCCACGCCAACATCGGCAAAGGCGAGATGGGCAAGCGCGGCCTCTCCGCCTTCCTCTCCGAGCCCCGCTTCGAGGGCCTCCCCGCCACCCTCGAGACCCCCGGCCCAGAAAAGAAAGGCTCCTCCAAAGCCGAAGTCACCGCCGCCAAGCGCCTCCGCCGCGAAGGCCTGAAACGGCGAGGGAAGTAGCCGCCCGGCGGAGCTCCGACCGGCGGGTCCTGTCTCCGATATTGGGCTCTCCCTACCGGGAGAGTCCTCAATCTCGTCGCCACCCGCCGGAGGAACGTCTTAAGCAACGAGGTTGCGTGGTTCGTTTGTTAACCAAGGGGCGACAAAGGAACCACGCAATTACCCACTGACGGTCACGGCCGGTTCCGTGGTTCCTTTCGGTCCTTCTCCGTCCGAAAAGAACCACGCGATGAGGAGACGCGCCAACCTCCTATTGCGCTAGGGCGCTGATCCTCGTCGTCCCGCCAATACGTGTTGAAGGGGAGCCGGTCGTCTCCCGCGGGAATGTCCGCGAAGCGCGCGACATGCAATCTGATTCCTGCCCGCCATAGGCGGGCAGCATCTTCGGGAGCTGCCCCGATAGGGGCGCGACAAATTCACGCGGGAGATGACCGGCTCCCCAATCGCGAACGCTTCATGGCAGGCGACAAGGGTCGGCGTCACGCCGACCCTTGCTCTCCCGCCGTAAGTCTCTATTTGATGTGGAAGCCGGAGATCGCGCGGGAGATGACCAGGCGCTGGATCTCGGAGGTGCCCTCGAAGATGGTGTAGATCTTCGAGTCGCGGTGCATCCGCTCGACCGGGAACTCGCGGGTGTAGCCGTTGCCGCCGAGGATCTGGATCGCCCGCTCGGTCACCCAGACGGCGACCTCGCCGGCCTTCAGCTTCGACATCGAGCCCTCGGCGTTTTCGAATTTGTGGCCGTTGCGGCCCATCCAGGCGGCCCGCCAGACGAGCAGCCGGGCGGCGTCGATCTCGAGCTTCATGTTCGCCAGGTCGAAGGCGATCGACTGGTTCTCGACGATCTTCCTGCCGAACTGTTCGCGCTCTTTGGCGTAGTCGAGCGCGTACTCGTAGGCGGCGCGGGCGATGCCGAGCGCCTGCGCGCCGACCGTCGGCCGGCTCGCCTCGAAGGTCTGCATCGCCGCTTGCGATTTGGCTTTTTTGCCCTCGCGGACGCGGGCGAGCCGTTCGTCGAGCTTCTCTTTGCCACCCAGCAGGCAGGAGCCCGGGACGCGACAGTCGTCGAGGTGGACGTCGGCGGTGTGGGAGGCGCGGAGGCCGTGCTTCTTCACCTTCGCGCCCTGCTCGCAGCCCTTCGTCCCCGGTGGGATCACGAAGGCGGCGTGGCCGCGCGAGCCGAGCTCACGGTCGACCGAGGCGATGACGACGTGGACGTTGGCGATGCCGCCGTTGGTCGCCCAGGCCTTCTGGCCGTTGAGCACCCACTCGTCCTTCGCCTCGTCGTACTTGGCGGTGGTGCGGATGCCGGAGACGTCGGAGCCGGCGTCGGGCTCCGAGGCGCAGAAGGCGCCGAGCTTGACGTCGTCCGGCGTGCCGTAGCACTGGGGGATCCACTCCCCCATCTGCTCCGGGGTCCCCTGCCCGAAGATCGCCGCGACCGCGAGCGTCGTGCCCATGATCGCCATACCGATGCCGGCGTCGCCCCAGAACAGCTCCTCGTTGGCGATCGGCAGCGTCAGCCCGGTCTCGTCGGCCCAGAACTGGCCGACGGCTTCGAAGCTGTAGAGGCCGATCTTGGCGGCCTCCTCGATCACCGGCCACGGCGTTTCCTCACGCTCGTCCCACTCCTCCGCGGCCGGGCGGACGACGTTCTCGGCGAAGCCGTGGACCCACTCGCGGATGTCCTTCTGGTCCTGGTTGAGCTCGAGCGTGAACTTCGGCTCGCCCTGATCGCTGGAAGTGCTGTTTGCCTCGTCGAGCAGCGCTTGCGCGTCGACGTCGGCGACGGAGGAGTCAGCCATGGCCGCGAAGTCTACATAGAACGATGTCGCATCAGCGGTCGCCGCAGCGCTCAAACGTCGCGCAAATCGAAGGCCCGCAGGCCCTCGCTGCCCCCGTCGGTGCAGTCGAAGAAGCGGCGGTTGACGCAACCGTAGGTCTCCCCCGTCCCCTCGTAGGCGCGCTC
>DATHFL010000204.1:0-9954 GCA_035318125.1 Solirubrobacterales bacterium
GCTGGTCAGCCAGGCGCACGAGATCTCCGAGCGCCCGGTCGCCCGCGAGATGGACATGCTGCTCTCGACCGGGGAGCGGATCTCCTGCGCGCTCTGCGCGATGGCGATCCACGACATGGGCCACGAGGCGATCTCGCTGACCGGCTCGCAGGCGGGGATCGTCACCGACTCCTCCCACACCAAGGCGCGGATCATCGACGTCCGCGCCGACCGCATCAGCGAGGCGCTGGAAGAGGACCGGATCGTCCTCGTCGCCGGCTTCCAGGGCGTCTCCACCGACAGCCGCGACGTCACCACGCTCGGCCGCGGCGGCTCCGACACCACCGCGGTGGCGCTGGCGGCGGCGCTCCGCGCCAACGTCTGCGAGATCTACACCGACGTCGCCGGCGTCTACAGCGCCGACCCGCGGATCGTCGCCGACGCCCGCAAGCTGCCGGCGGTCTCCTTCGAGGAGATGCTGGAGATGGCCGCCTCCGGCGCCCGCGTCCTGCAGCTGCGCTCGGTCGAGTACGCGCGCAACCACGGCGTCCGCATCCACTGCCGCAGCAGCTTCGAGGACGGTCCCGGTACCCTCGTCGTCTCCGAGGAAGAGACGATGGAGAACCCTTTCGTAACCGCCGTGACCCACTCCGACGCCGAGGCGCGCGTGACCCTGACCGGGCTGCGCGACGAGCCCGGGGTCGCCGGCCGTGTCTTCGGCGCCCTCGCCGAGGCCAACGTCAACGTCGACGTGATCATCCAGAACGAGCCGGTGGGCGACGACCAGCTCGCCGACCTCTCCTTCACCGTCGACCGTGCCGACCTGCCGACCGCGAAGGACACGATCGCCTCCCTCGGCGACGTCTCGCTCGACGTCCTCGCCGACGAGCGGATCGGCAAGGTCTCGGTCGTCGGCGCCGGCATGCGCTCGCACCCCGGCGTCGCCGCCAAGGTCTTCAAGGTCCTCGGCGAGGAAGGGATCAACATCGAGATGATCTCCACCTCGCCGATCAAGATCTCGTGCGTCATCTCCGCCGACCGCGTGCCGGACGCGGTCAACGCCCTGCACAAGGCGTTCGACCTCGGCGAGGACGCGATCCAGCCCGAGGACCCGACCGGCCCCGGCCACCGGCCGACGGTCGCCGGCTGAGCCCGGTCGTGCTCGACGGCATGGCTGGCGACGGATACAGAGTCGGAGTCCTCGGCGCGACCGGGCTGGTCGGCTCGACGATCCTCGAGCTGCTGGCGACGCGGGACTTCCCCGCCGCCGAGGTGGTCCCCTTCGCCTCCGAGCGCTCGGCCGGCAAGCAGATCGAGTGGGAGGGCCGGTCGCTGACCTGCCGGGCTCTGGACGAGGACTCGATCCAGGGCCTCGACCTGGTGCTCTCCTCGGCCGGCGGCTCGGTCAGCGCCGAGTGGACGCCGAAGCTGGTCGAGGCCGGCGCCGTCGTCGTCGACAACACCAGCTACTGGCGCATGCACGACGACGTGCCGCTGGTCGTCTCCGAGGTCAACCCCGAGGCGCTCGCGGGCCACAGCGGGATCGTCGCCAACCCCAACTGCTCGACGATGCAGATGGTCGTCGCCCTGAAGCCGCTCCACGACGCGGCCGGGATCGAGCGCCTCGTCGTCTCCACCTACCAGGCGGTCTCCGGGACCGGCAAGGCGGCGATCGACGAGCTGCGCGAGCAGGCTCGGGCCCTGGTCGGCGGCGTCGAGATGCCCGAGCCGCGGATCTACCCGCACCAGATCGCCTTCAACGTCCTCGCCCAGGCGGGCAGCTTCGCCGACGGCGACGACCACACCGACGAGGAGCGCAAGCTGATCAACGAGACCCGCAAGATCCTTGGCGACCCCGGGATCAGGGTCAGCGCCACCTGTATCCGCGTGCCGGTCGTCACCGGCCACTCGGAGGCGGTCAACGTCGAAACCCGGGAGCCGCTCGACCCCGAGCGGGCGCGCGAGCTGCTCGCCGCCGCGCCCGGCGTCACCGTCGTCGACGACCCCGCCGCCGGCCGCTACCCGATGGCGATCGAGGCCGCCGGCAAGGACGACGTCTTCGTCGGCCGCATCCGCCGCGACGCCGGCAACGAGCGCGCCCTCGACCTCTGGATCGTCTCCGACAACCTCCGCAAGGGCGCCGCCACCAACGCCGTCCAGCTCGCCGAGCTCCTGGTCGAGCGGGGCTTGGTGGGCCAGAAACAGGCAGCGTAGGGAACAAATTCCCCACGTTGTGGGTGAAAATCACCCACGACGTGGTAAATTTGTTCCATGCTGAAGCGCGCCTTGGAGGGCCCTCTCCGTGTCGCTTTGAGCGATACGCCGGTGGTGATGCTGGTTGGTGCCCGGCAGACGGGGAAGAGCACCCTGGCCGAAGCCTTCCTCGAAGACAGCGAAGCGACCTATTCGACCTTCGACGACCCCACCGTGCTCTCGGGCGCCCGCGCCGATCCCATGGGTTTCATCGAGGGTCTCGGCTCCACAGCCGTTCTCGACGAGGTCCAGCGGGTCCCCGAGGTCTTTCTGCCGATCAAGGCCTCCGTCGACCGCGATCGGAGGCCGGGCCGCTTCTTCTTGACCGGCTCCGCCAACCCGCTCTTCGTGCCAGAGGTCGCTGAAGCATTGGCGGGCAGGATCGAGATCCTGACGCTTTGGCCGTTTTCACAGGCAGAGCTGGAAGGGACCGATGGGACGGTCCTCACCGAATTGCTGTTCAGCTCGCAGGGACCGAAAGGCGTCTTGCCGGTGGAGCGGGAGGACCTTGCAGATCGCATCGTCCGCGGCGGCTTCCCCGAGGCGGTCGAGCGCGAGGACGAGAGGCGGCGGGAGCAATGGTTTTCGAGTTACCTGACGACGATCCTCGAGCGCGATGTGCGTTCCATGACGGACATCAGCCGACTCGAGGAGATGCCCGCCCTGCTGACCGCCCTGGCCCTGCGCTCGCGAGGCCACTCGAACAAGAGCGCGCTCAGCCAGGACCTGGGCATCCCCGTCAGCTCGATCGATCGCTACCTGGTGCTGCTCGAGCGCATCTACCTGGTGCGGCGTCTGCCGGGCTGGCACAACCGCCTCGGGCCGCGGCTCGTCAAGTCTCCCAAGCTCCTCCTCTGCGATTCCGGCCTCCTCTGCAATCTTCTTCGCTGGGACAGGGAGCGCCTGCTTTCCGATCCGACCTCGTTCGGCCTGGCCCTGGAGAGCTTCGTTGGGATCGAGCTCGCGAAGGCGGCCGATCTCGACCCCGGCGATCCGCGCCTGATGCATTACCGGACCTCCAAGGGAGTCGAGATCGACTTCGTGCTCGAAGCGGCCGACGGTCGGGTCGCTGCTATCGAGGTAAAGGCATCGAGCACCCTGGAGGCAGCCGACTTCCGCCGGTTCGACCGCTTGCGAGAGACCCTGGGCTCGCGGTTCGTGCGCGGCGTCGTTCTGTACACGGGCGATCGGGTGCTGCCGTTCGGAGATCGGGTCGAAGCCTGGCCGGTCTCGCTCCTGTGGAGCGCGCCATGAGCCTCGGTTTCGGGCAGGGCGTGCTGAGCCTGCTCGCGCTCGTCGCCTAATCCAGTTTCTCGGCGATCGTGCCGAAGTGGCCGACCAGCTCGCAGAAGAAGTCGTGCCGGGTGATCACCCCGTGGACCCGCCCTGCCGTGGCGATCGGGACGATCAGCACCCGGTGGTGGAGGAAGATCTCGGCGAGCTGGGTGTCGGAGTAGTCGTCCTCGACGAGGACGTGGTCGGTGGTCAGGTACCTGCGGATCGGCTCGGTGCTGCAGTGGCTGCGCCGCTCGATCGTCTCGTCGGCCGAGCGGGAGATCATCGCCCCGGAGCCGAGCTCGCCGACGTAGCCGGGGAAGAGCGCCGCCATGAACTCGCGTTCGCCGAAGATCCCGGCGAAGCCGCCGTCGGCCTCGACCGCGGGGAGGGCGGGGAGGCCCAGCTCGATCACCCGCCGCGCGGCCGGGCCGATCAGCTCGTCGGCGCTCAGCGGCTCGATCTCGCGGAGGGCCTGGTTGACGATGGATTCGGTCATTCGTCGCTCCTCAGATCAGGACGTAGCGGATCGCGATGTAGGCGGTTGCGAGCAGCAGGGAGACGATCGTTGCAGGGAGCCCGACCTTGAGGAAGGCGGTGAACCCGATCGGCGTTCCCGCCCGCTCCGCAATCCCTGCCGCGGCGACGTTGGCGGCGGCGGCGATCAGCGTCGCGTTGCCGCCGAAGCAGGCGCCCAGGGCGAGGGACCACCAGTAGGCGTCGTCGCCGGTCGCCCCCGCCTCGTGCTGGAGCTCCTGGACGACCGGGACCATCGCCGTCGTGAAGGGGATGTTGTCGACCACCGCCGAGCCGAGGGCGGAGACCCAGACCACGCCGAAGAGCTCCGCCGTCCGGTCGCCGCCGGTGAGGTCCTTGACGGCGTCGGCGACGTGGCCGATCGCGCCCGTCTCCTCCAGCGCCCCGACCATCACGAAGAGGCCGATGAAGAAGAAGAGCGTCGTCCACTCGATGCCGGAGAGCGCCTTTTCCAGGTCGACGCGGGTGACCAGGAGGCCGATCGCGGCCCCGGTCAGGGCGACCGTCGCCGGCTCGACGTGCAGCGCCTGGTGGGCGAAGAAGGCGAGGACCGTCAGCGCCAGCACGGGACCGGTCCGGCGCAGCTCCGCCGGGTCGCGGATCGACGCCTTCGCGTTCAGGTCCATCACCGCCGCCCGGTTGCGCTCCTCGACCTGGAGCCGCCCGCGGAAGACCAGGTAGAGCAGCGGGATGACGACCGCGAAGGCGACGACGACGATCGGAGCGAGGTTGACGATGAAGGCGTTGAAGCTGAGACCGGTGGCGCCGGCGATGATGATGTTCGGCGGGTCGCCGATCAGGGTGGCGGTGCCGCCGATGTTGGAGGTGATCACCTCGATGATCACCAGCGGAAGCGGGTCGATGTCGAGCGCGTCGGCGAGCAGGAAGGTGATCGGCGCGATCAGCAGGATCGTCGTCAGGTTGTCGAGGAAGGCGGAGAGCAGGGCCGTGGTCCCCGCCAGGCTCATCGTCACCGCCAGCGGCCGCCCGCCGGACAGCTGGCCGGCGCGGATCGCGAGGAAGTCGTAGACCCCGGTCTGCTGGGTCAGGTAGACGAGGATCATCATCCCCACCAGGAGGCCGATCGTGTTGAAGTCGACCGACTCGATCGCCTGCTCCTGCGAGAAGTCGCCGACGAAGAGGACGACGATCGCCGCTCCCAGCAGGGCGACGTTGGTGCGGTGCAGCCGCTCGGCCGCGATGACGGCGATTGCGATCAGGAAGGTGGCTACGGCGATAGCCATGGAAGGCCTTTCGGGGTCGACGAACCGATCGCCGACCAGTCTTCCCGGCACACCTGGGACTCAGGCTATCCGACCGGGGGGCTGGACCGGCGGTTTCAGGCTGCGGCGCCGGCGGTGAGGCGGTCCTCGACCCAGCGGGTCGAGGCGATGTGCTTGCTCATCCCCAGCTCCTTCGGCTCGGCGCCGAGGGCGAGGCCGACCAGCTGCGGCAGGTGGAGGACGGCGAGGCCGAGGTCGCGGTTGACGACCTTGGCCGCCTCCGGCTGCTGCATGTCGAGGTTGAGGTGGCAGAGGGGGCAGGGGGTGACCAGGCAGTCGGCGCCGGCGTCGATCGCGTCGCCGACGTGGGTGCCGGCCTGGCGCAGCGAGGTCTCGCGGTTCATCGTGATCACCGGGAAGCCGCAGCACTTGCGGGCGCCGTCGTACTCGACGACTTCGCCGCCGAGCGCCTCGATCACCTTCTCCAGGTAGATGTCGCGGTCGGGGTAATCGCCATAGCCGAGCCGCTCCTTCGGCCGCACGATGTAGCAGCCGTAGAAGGGGCCGACCCGCAGGCCGCTGAGCGGCCGCACGACCTGCTCGCGCAGGCGGTCGAGCCCGTAGTCCTCGACCAGCAGCCAGAGGAAGTTCTTGTTGGTGAACCCGTCCTTGCCCTTCTCGTAAGAGAGGCCCTGGCCGGAGAGCACCTCGTTGACGTGGGCGCGGTAGGCGGAGTCGGCGTCGAGGCGCTGCTGGCACTCCGACTGCGCGCCCTGGCAGGTCGAGCAGATATTCATCATCGAGAGCCCGGTCTGCTGGGCGAGCGCGAAGGTGCGCGCGTTGAGCGTGTCGGCGAGCTCCTGGTTGTGCTCGGCGATGACGCCGGCGCCGCAGCAGTTGGCGCGGTCGAGTTCGACCAGCTCGATCCCGAGCTTCTGGGCGACCAGGGCCATCGAGCCGTGCAGCTCGGGGGTGAAGCCGCGCGAGACGCAGCCGGGCCAGTAGGCGACCTTGATGTTCTCAGCCATTGGTGACCTCCTCGGCCGCGACGCCGTCGGGCTGGGCGTCATCGCCCTCCTCGCCCCGGATGTACAGGTTCAGTTCCTCGCCGTGCTCCTCGGCGTGGGCGTAGATCGCCTTCACGTCGTCCTGGTCCGGGAGCTTCGGGTGGACGCCGGGGATCAGCTTGTGCAGCGAGCGCATCTTGCCGGTTTTGATCCCGCGGATCGCCGTTGGGATCGAGCCGAGCATTTCCCGGATCGCCCGCTTGTTCGGTTTCAGCTTGCCTTTGAACCCGGGGGCGAAGGACTCCTGCAGCAGCAGGCTCTCGTCCAGGGTCCCCTTCTTCTGGATGATCTTGACGAAGGCGATCTCGTGGTCGTGGCCACTGTTGGGGTCCTCAATCCCCTCCTCGCCGGCCCTGCGGCGCAGGCGCATGATCTGGTCCATCGGCGCCACGCCCTTGGGGCAGGCGTCGATGCAGCTGAAGCAGTGGGTGCAGTCGTAGATCCCGTGCGGGTCCTCGGCGAGGTCGTGGAGGCGCTCGACCGTCTCCCCGTCGCGCGGGTCACCGACGAAGCGGTAGGCCTTGGCCAGCGCCGCCGGGCCGATGAAGTCGGGGTCGGCTTCCATCGAGAGGCAGGAGGAGACGCAGGCGCCGCACTGGATGCAGGCCATCGACTGGGTGATGTCGATCATCGATTCCGGCTCGACCACGTACTCGCGCTCGGGCGCCTCGCCGTGCGGCAAAAGCCAGGGGGTGACGCGGCGGATCTTGGTCCAGTGCGTCGACTCCATGTCGGTGATCAGGTCCTTGACGACCGGCATGTTCCCCATCGGCTCGATCACGATCGGGGCGCCGTCGCCGTCACCGCCGACCGCATTCGCCTTCTTCGCCGCCAGCTCCTGGGCCTCGCCGATCTGGGTCTTGCAGCCGAGCCCGGACTGGCCGTTGATCTTCATCCCGCAGGAGCCGCAGATCGCCGCCCGGCAGGAGCAGCGGACGGCCAGCGAGCCGTCGTCGCGGTCCTTCGCCTGCAGCAGCCCGTCGAGGACCGAGAGCGAGGGATCGAGGTCGACGTTGAACTCCTCCCAGTAGGGGCCCTCGCCGCTCTCGGGCTGGAAGCGGCGGACTTTGATCGTGTACTCGGCCATTAGTAGGTCCTCTCTTGCGGTTCCCACTGGGTGATCGTGACCTCGGAGTAGGAGATCTCAGGGCCGTCGTCGGTCCGCTCGAGGTCGATGTGCTTGAGCCACTCCTCGTCGTTGCGCTCCGGGAAGTCGGTGCGGTACTGGGCGCCCCGGCTCTCCTTGCGCTCGAGCGCCGCGACGCAGGTGCACTCGGCGTTGTCGAGCATGTACCCGAGCTCGATCGCGGCAATCAAATCCTGGTTGAAGACGCTGCCGTGGTCGTCGATGTAGGCGGTCTTCGCCTCCTCCTTGAGCTTGCGCACGGTCTCCAGCGCTTCCTGGATCCCGGTCTCGTCGCGGAAGACGGCGACCTTCGCGTCCATCGTCTGCCCCAGCTCCCGCTTGATCTCGGAGATGCGGCGGCCCGAGCCCTTCTCGCGCGACATCACGTCGGCGATCATCGCCTCCTCGTCCTCGAGCGCCTGCTTCGAGACACGGGCGTAGTCGGTGCGCTTGGCGCGGGCGGCGGCGTCGCGACCGGAGCGCTTGCCGAAGATCAGCGTGTCGAGCAGCGAGTTGGCGCCGAGGCGGTTGCCGCCGTGGACCGAGACGCAGGCGGTCTCGCCGGCCGAGTAGAGGCCGGGGATGTCGGTGCGGCCGTCGACGTCGGTCTTGACCCCGCCCATCGTGTAGTGGTTGCCCGGCTTGATGCGGATCGGTTCGCGGGTGATGTCGACGCTGGCGAAGTCGCGGCCGACGAGGACGATCTCGCGCAGCGCCTCGTGCACGCGCTTCTTCGGGACGACGGTGATGTCGAGCGCGACGGTGCCGTCGGGAAAGCCGCGGCCCTCGTTGATCTCGGTCTGCTCGGCGCGGGAGACGACGTCGCGCGAGGCCAGCTCCATCTTGTTCGGCGCGTAGCGCTCCATGAAGCGTTCGCCCTTGGCGTTGAGCAGGTGCGCGCCCTCGCCGCGGGCCCCCTCGGTGATCAGGAAGCCCTTGCCCGCCAGCGTCGTCGGGTGGTACTGGATCATCTCCATGTCCATCAGCTTCGCCCCGGCCCGGTAGGCCATCGCGATCCCGTCGCCGGTGCAGATCAGCGCGTTGGTGGTCGGCTGCCAGACCTGGCCGTTGCCGCCGGTACAGAGGATCACCGACTTCGCCTGGAAGAGCTCCATCGAGCCGTCGGCGACGTTGCGGGTGACGACGCCGCAGCACTCGCCGTTCTCGTCCAGGGCCAGCGAGCTGCAGAACCACTCCTCGTAGCGGGCGATCTGCTCGGAGTACTTCATCAGCTGCTCGTAGAGCACGTGCATGATCGCCTGGCCGGTGATGTCGGCGACGTAGTAGGTGCGGGCGGCGGAGGCGCCGCCGAAGGCGCGGGTGCCGAGCTTGCCCTCCTCGTTGCGGTGGAAGGTGACGCCGAGGTGCTCGAGGTGGAGGATTTCCTCCGGCGCCTCGCGGGTCATGATTTCGACCGCGTCCTGGTCGCCGAGGTAGTCGGAGCCCTTGATCGTGTCGAAGGCGTGGGACTCCCAGGAGTCGCCGGGGTTGAGCGCCGCGTTGATCCCGCCCTGGGCGGCGTTGGAGTGGGAGCGGACCGGGTGGACCTTGCTGATGATCCCGACCGATACGCCCTCCTCGGCGGCGGCTAGCGCAGCTCTCTGGCCGGCCAGACCGGCCCCGATCACGAGAACGTCATGGGATGGCACGGCGCGGAAGCCTATACCTCGAAATTCCGACGACGTAGTCGGGATTCGTCACTTTGCAATCCGTCACAGTCCTCCCCCTCTCCCGGAGGCCGGGCCGCTTACCATGAGCCCATGTTCGGCGGCGGGTCGATCACTCTCTTCCACTTCCACGGGATCAAGGTCACGGTCGACTGGTCGTGGTTCATCGTCCTCTTCCTGGTCATCCTCTACATGACCAGCTTCTTCGAAGACCTGCTCGGGGGAGGCACGGCGCCCTTCGTCTTCGGCGTGCTCAGCGCCGTCGGCTTCTTCGGCTCGATCCTCCTGCACGAGTTCGGCCACGCGGTGGTGGCGATGCGCAACGGGATCGGCATCTCCAGCATCCAGCTCTGGATCTTCGGCGGGATGGCGCGGATGGACCGCGAGGCCGACTCGCCGGGCACCGAGCTGAAGGTGGCGCTGGCGGGGCCGGCGGTCACCTTCGCGATCGTCGTCGGCCTCCTCGTCCTCGG
The DNA here is from genome assembly GCA_035318125.1 of Solirubrobacterales bacterium. Classification (GTDB taxonomy): domain Bacteria; phylum Actinomycetota; class Thermoleophilia; order Solirubrobacterales; family 70-9; genus VAYN01. The sequence goes on from DATHFL010000204.1 coordinate 9,601, forward strand.
GACCGCCTCCGTCGGCTGGACCGAGTTCCGCGAGGCGGCGCTGCAGGAAACCCGCTCCAACGCCTCCGGCCTGATGGCGCTGATCGCCTGGCTGGCGACGATCAACCTGCTCGTCCTCGTCTTCAACCTGCTCCCCGCCTACCCGATGGACGGTGGCCGGGTGGCGCGGGCGCTGGTCTGGTGGCGGACCGGCAACCGCAACAAAGCGACGCGGGCGGCGGCCAACCTCGGCCGGTTCTTCGGCTACCTCTTCATCGGCGCCGGCATCCTCCTCGCCGTCAGCGGCCTCGCCTTCACCGGGATCTGGCTGGCCCTGGTCGGGGTGATCATCAACGGCTCGGCCAAAGGCGCGGC